>JAMOBD010000045.1 GCA_039908345.1 Magnetospirillum sp. WYHS-4 | reverse complement strand
CGTCCTGGTGGCCGGTTCCGGCTGCCGCCCGGCGGCCGAAGCGGCGGCGCGCATCGCCGGCGTGGCACGGGTCTGGGTCTGCGACGCCCCCGCTTGCGCCGATCATCTTCCCGAGGTCCTGGCGCCCTTGGCGGCCGGCTTGGCCCGGGAATGCAGCCATGTCATCGCGCCGGCGACGGCGGCCGGCAAGAACCTTTTGCCGCGCGTCGCGGCGCTGCTGGACGCGGCGCCGGTTTCCGACGTGGTCCGCATCCTGGGGCCGGATACCTTCCAACGTCCCATCTATGCCGGCAACGCCTTGGCCACCTTGCGTTCGGCCGATCCCGTCAAGCCGTTGACCGTCCGCACCACCGCCTTCGCTCCGGCCCCGACCGAAGGCGGAACGGCGTCCGTGACGGATCTGCCGGCGCCGACGGCCGACGACCGGGTGCGCCTGGCGGGCCGCGACCTGACCGAAGGCGGCCGGCCCGATCTGACCGCCGCCCGGGTGGTGGTGGCCGGCGGGCGCGGCCTGGCCGGGCGGGAGAACTTCCGTCTGATCGAAGCCCTGGCCGACGCCCTGGGCGGCGCCGTGGGGGCCTCTCGCGCCGCCGTGGATTCGGGCTACGTGCCCAACGACTGCCAAGTGGGCCAGACCGGCAAGGTGGTGGCGCCGGAACTCTATGTCGCCGTCGGCATCTCGGGCGCCATCCAGCATCTGGCCGGCATGAAGGACAGCAAGGTTATCGTCGCCATCAACAAGGACCCCGACGCCCCGATTTTCCAGGTCGCCGACTACGGCCTGGTGGCGGATCTGTTCACGGCCCTGCCGGACCTGATCCGCCAGATCGAAACCAATAAAACCTGAAATCGCGCAACCCCTCCGCCAGGAGACATCGCCATGCAAAGAAAGATACGTGAAATCAAGAAGATCGGCGTCATCGGCGCCGGCCAGATGGGCAACGGCATCGCCCATGTGGGCGCGCTCGCCCACTATGACATCGTGATTATGGACGTGAAGGAAGAGGCCCTTCAGAAGGCCGTCGGCCTGATCGACAAGAACATGGCCCGCCAGGTTTCCAAGGGCAAGATCAAGCAGGAGGAAATGGACCTGGCGATGAAGCGGATCGGCACCGCCACCGGCATGAGCGGCCTTGGCGACTGCGATCTGGTGATCGAGGCGGCCACCGAGAACGAGCAGGTCAAGAAATCGATCTTCAAGGACCTTTGCCCGCACTTGAAGCCGGAAGCCCTGATCGCCACCAACACCTCGTCGATTTCGATCACCCGCCTGGCGGCTTCGACCGACCGCGCCGGCCAGTTCATCGGCATGCACTTCATGAATCCGGTGCCGGTCATGGAACTGGTGGAACTGATCCGCGCCATCACCACCGAGGAAGATACCTTCCAGGCCGTCTACCAGGTGACACTGAAGATGGGCAAGACACCGGTGAGCGCCGAGGACTTCCCGGCCTTCATCGTCAACCGCATCCTGCTGCCCATGCTGAACGAGGCGGTCTATACGCTTTACGAAGGGGTAGGGTCGGTGGAAGCCATCGACGCCGCCATGAAGCTGGGCACCCACCATCCCATGGGGCCGCTGGAACTGGCGGACTTCATCGGCCTGGATACCTGCCTGGCGATCATGAACGTGCTGCATGAAGGCCTGGCGGACACCAAGTACCGCCCCTGTCCGCTGCTGGTGAAGTACGTCGAGGCCGGCTGGCTGGGCCGCAAGACCGGCCGCGGCTTCTACGACTATTCGGGCAAGAAGCCGGCGCCCACGCGCTGACCCACCCGTCCGGTCCCGGAAAGTAAAAGCCCGGCCTTGCGGCCGGGCTTTTCTTGTCGGTATCGATCCCGGCCGGCGCAAGGCCGGCCGGGACGAAAGGGGTGTTACGCCCTCTCGAGGCTCGGATAGCGAACGTGTTCCACCAGCTCCTGGATTTCCTTGGAAGGAGCCGGGGTGACCATGCTCACGACGAACATGATCAGGAAGCCGAGCGGCACGCCGAACAGGCCCGCCGAGATCGGCTGGATGTCCCACCAGAGCTGAGCCGGGACCGCACGCGGGATACCGAAGAATATCTCGCGCAGCCACGGCTGGGTGGTCGCCATGTAGTAGAACGTGATGCCCACGCCCGCCGACATGCCGAGAGTGGCGGCAAGGCCGGTGGCACGCTTCCAGAAGATGCCCAGCACCAGCGCGGGGAAGAACCCGGCCGCCGCCAGCGAGAAGGCCGCGGACACCAGGAACAGGATGTCGGCCGGCTTCTGCGCCGCCACCATCGCCGCCGCGAGGGCGACGACCAGCAGCAGGATCTTGGACAGCATCACGCGACGGGACGTCGGCGCGTTCGGATCGATCATCTTGTAGTACAGATCGTGCGACAGCGCGTTGGCGATGGTCAGCAGCAGACCATCGGCGGTGGACAGCGCCGCGGCCAGGCCGCCGGCCGCCACCAGGCCCGAGATCACGTAGGGCAGGCCCGCGATCTCCGGCGTGGCCAGCACGACGATGTCGCCGCCGATGGCGATTTCCGCCAACTGCACGATCCCGTCCTTGTTGACGTCGGTGATGGTCAGCAGCGTCGGATCGACCGCCTGCCACGACTTCACCCAGGCCGGCAAGGCGGTAAACGCCGTGCCCACCACGTCGTTGTAGATCACGAACTTCACCAGCACGGCGAGCGCCGGGGCGGTGAAGTAGAGCAGGAAGATGAAGAACAGCGACCAGGTCACGGAGGCCCGGGCTTCCTTCACCGAAGGCGTCGTGTAGTAGCGCATCAGGATGTGGGGCAGCGCCGCGGTGCCGATCATCAGGCAGAAGATCAGCGCCAGGAAATTCTTCCGGGCGATGTCGCGGGCCGCATCGTCCTTGGCCGGGAAGGCCTCGCCGTGACGCAGCGGCGGTGCGGCGCGCGCGCCGACCGCCTTTTCCTTGGCATAGGCGCCCTTGGCGGCGGTTTCGTCGGCCGGAAGCTTGGCGAGCGCCGCTTCGGCCTTCGCCACCGCGTCCGCGTTGCCGGCGGCCTTGGCATCGTCCACGGCCTTCTCGGCCGCGGCCTTGCCTTCGGCCATCGCCTTGGGAATATCCTTCAGCTTGACGTCGGCCGCCGCTGCCCGCGCCTTGAAGGCGTCGCGGACCTCGATCTCCTTCGGATCGACGATCAGCTTCGCCTCAAGAGCCGTCACCTTTTCCAGCTGCTTGCCGTAGACGAGCTGCGGGATCGGGAAGCCGGTCTGCTGGATGGACAGCCACACCACCGGGATCATATAGGCGATGATCAGGATGATGTACTGGGCCACCTGGGTCCAGGTGACCGCCCGCATGCCGCCCAGGAACGAGCAGACCAGGATGCCGCCCAGGCCGAGGAAGATGCCAAGCTCGAACGCCACGCCGGTGAGGCGGGTGGTGATCAGGCCCACGCCGTAGATCTGCGCCACCACGTAGGTGAAGGAACAGAGAATGGCGATGACGATACCCACGAAGCGCGGCGTGTGGCCGCCGTAACGGGCGCCCAGGAAGTCGGGAATGGTGAACTGCCCGAACTTGCGCAGGTAGGGAGCCAGCAACAGGGCCACCAGGCAGTAGCCGCCGGTCCAGCCCATGATGAAGGCCAAGCCCGAATAGCCGCCCGCATAAAGACCGCCGGCCATGCCGATGAAGGAAGCGGCCGACATCCAGTCGGCGCCGGTCGCCATGCCGTTGAACAGGGCCGGCACCCGGCGTCCCGCCACATAGTATTCGGCGGCGTCCGAGGTGCGGCTCATGATGCCGATGCCGGCGTAGAGCAGAACCGTGAGCGCCAGGAACAGATAGCCGATCCAGGTGCGCGGCAGGCCCATCTGCTCGGCGATGGCGAGCAGGATCACGAACACCACGAAGGTGCCCGTGTACATGCCGTACACCTTCTTGAGCTGGGACGTGAAGTCCTTTTGAGATTGTCCTTCCCCGAACATTATTCGTCTCCCTCGTGGACGCCGTATTCCTGGTCCAGCGTGTTCATGTATTTCGCATAGAACCAGATGATGGCGATGTAGATGACCAGCGAGCCCTGAGCGCCCATGTAGAAGGCGAAGGGCCAACCGAAGAAGTTGAAGTCGAGGGAGCGGGCGAAGTACCCGATGACATAGGTCACGACGAACCACAGCACCAATAGAATGGCGGTGATCGTCAGGTTCTTCGACCAATACTCCTTGTGTTTTTCGGTAAGTTGCATGATTCCTCCCAACTCTATCGTAGTAAGTCTGCGATGACTTCGATGGATCGTCTCAGTCCGTCTCCTTGGTGTTTTGGTCTCATCTCAGTGGGGGCTTTCCACCCCCGCCTTGATTCCGGTTTCGCGTTCGAGCAGCCGGGCGACCTGCGGCTCGAATTTGGCCAGCCGGCGAATCACGGTTTCCGCCCGCTCGGTCTGGCCGAGCCGGCAGTAGGCGTGCGCCAACTGATACCAGCCGTAGGGACTCATCGGCTGGAGTTCGGTGTTTTTCTTGAGGGCGGCAACGCCTTCCTCGACTTGGCCCATCTTGATCTGGGACAGGGCCAGGCCGTACCAGGCGCGGTCCAGCTTGCCGTCCAGGGCGATGGCGCGGCGGAAGCTGGCGATGGCGTCCTCGTGCCGGTCGTCCTCTTGTTGCAGGAAGCCCAGATTGAACCAGCTCGCGGCCTGATCGGGCGCCGTCTCCAGGATCTGGTGGAGCAGGGCGATGGCTTCGCCGCGGGCGCCATGGATGGCCTTCAGGTGGGCCAGGGCCGCCAGCACGTCGGGGTCGCGTGGCTTCAGCGCGCGAATCCGTTCCCAATAGTCGATGGCCACCGCGGGCATCTTGAACAGCGTCGCCCAGATGGCGATCAGCTTGAAATACCAGACGTTCAGCCAAATGCCCATCAGCCCGCCCCCTCGATCATCAGGTCGCGGCGGATGAAGATCAGCGCCACCCAGGCCCAGAAGATCAGCAGGAAGGCGACCACCGGCACATGTCCGTCGTCGACGATGCGCGGCGTGATCGCACGCGTCAGGCGCACCACGGGCGAGGTCAGGAAGCGCAGGGAACGATAGATGACATTGCCTTCGTGGCGGCCGAAGCTGAGCACGCGCACCAACGCCTGGGCGATGAACAGCAGCCCGACGAACTTCGTCACTTCATGGATGGCGGCGAGTACGAATTGCACCCTGCGCGTCCCCGTCCCCTGAATCGGCCCGCGACTTGGATTTGTCGCCGGTCCGCATTGCGAAACTCCCAACGATCCCGACGGGCGATGCGCCCTGACGCCTTGCCGGCGTTCTTGGCGGAGCGTCCCGCGCCCGGAGACCACAGCGTTGTTCGTAGCATCAACATCAGGCGACCACAAGAAATTCCGTGTTTCCTAATATGCCTGGGCGGCCCGATCAGGGATTGCCCGTATATTTACGATGGAATCATGTTCTTTTCGGCGGCCGTCGCGTCGGGTTGCAAAGTCGCCGGTCCGTGTCATGATGCGACCGGGCCGTCGCAAGGGGCCCGTCGGAACTGGGAAGCAACGTGCCGAAAGCAAGAAGCACTTCAGCGGGAAGCCGCGTGTCCGGAGCCAACGATGTCGCCCGGCCAAGCCTTTAGCCGCCTGTTCGGGGCGCTGGGCGCCGTTCTCGTGGTGGTGGTGGGCGGCGTCCTGTGGTCATCCCTGGAAGCCGCCCTCGACGGCGATATCGAGCGCGTGAAGCTGTTCTATCCCCGCTATCTCGGGATATCGCTGCTGTTGCTGCTGCCCATCGTCGGCGGCTCCTGGTTCCTGGCCGTGCGCAGGGTGGCAAAGCCTCTCGATCACATTCTGGGCGTGGTGGTCGATGCGACCCATATCGGCCGCGACGAGGGGCTCGGGCTGCCCGCGGGCCATGCGCTGGGCACCCTGCCGGAGCGCGTCGACGAACTCATGCGGGCCTTGAGCCTGTCCCGGGCCGCCACCCAGGACGCCATCGCTTCGGCGACCTCGGCGTCCCAGTACCAGAAGGGCCGGCTGGAGGCCATCCTTTACGACTTGGCGGAAGGCGTGCTGGTCTGCAACCTGAACCATCAGGTGATGCTCTACAATCACCGCGCCCTGGGACTGCTGCACGGGTCCGGGCAACTGGGGCTAGGGCGGTCGGCTCTCGCGGTGCTGACCGCCGATCCGATCCAGCATGCCTTGGGGCAGTTGAAGGAGAGGGCGCTGGGGGGAGGAGCCACGGCGCAACCCCACGAACGGACGGTGTCCTTCGTCTGTTCGACGCGTGCCGGCGACACCACCCTCGATGCCCGCATGTGCCTGGTGCCCGGCCCGGACGGTTCGGCGGGCGGCTATGTGCTGACCCTGACCGACGTCACTGCCGCCATGGTGCAGATCGCCCACGGCGATTCTCTGCTGCGCGAGGCCATCGAGGGCATGCGCCCGCCGGTCGCCAACCTGGTGGCCGCCCTGGAGACCACGGCGTCCAGCCCCGACATGCCGATGGAATTGCGCCGTTCCTTCGACGACGTGGCGCTGGCCGAGGCCAGCGCCCTGGCCCGCCGACTCGAGACCCTGTCGGCCAGCTACCAGCAAGGTCGGGGCAGCCATTGGCCGGTGTCCGACATCCAATCGATCCACGTGATCGGCGGCGCGGTGCGCCTGATCAATGCCGAAGGCGCCGCGCGGGCCACCATGACCGGCCTGCCCTGCCTGCTGTCGGGCGACGAGTACATCCTGACCCTGGGCCTGGTCACCTTGGCCCAGAAGGTGATCGAGCATACCCGTATCGATTTCCTGGACATCGCCGCCGATCCGGGGCCGAACCACGTCTACATCGACATCGTCTGGCACGGGCGTCCCATTCCGTCGGCCACCCTGGAAGGATGGCTGGACGAACGCCTTTCCGACGTGATGGGCGGGTTGACGCTACGCCAGATGCTGGAACAGCAGGGCAGCGCGCTGTGGAGCGAAAGTCCGCGCCCCGGCGAATCGCGCCTGCGCATGCCGCTCAAGCCTGGCGAGCGCGCCCAGGCCCGGGCCAGCGACACCTTGCCCTCGCGTCCGGAGTTCTACGATTTCTCGCTGCTCGGTCTGGAGGGAAGCAAGGCGGGCGCCGACCGGTTGCTACGCGACTGCGCCTTCGTCGTCTTCGATACCGAGACCACGGGTCTCCGGCCCTCGACGGGCGATCAGATGGTTTCCATCGCCGGGGTGCGGGTCTTCCAGGGCCGCATGCTGAGCGGCGAAACCTTCTCGCAACTGGTCAATCCGGGCATGTCCATCCCGACATCTTCGATCCGCTTTCACGGCATCACCGACGACATGGTGGTCGGCCAGCCGGACCCGGCCGAGGCGCTGGACCGATTCCACGGCTTCGTCGGCGACGCGGTGTTGGTGGCGCACAACATCGCCTTCGACATCACCTTCATTCGCATGCAGGAGAAGAAGCTGGGCTACGCTTTCGACCAGCCGCTTCTGGACACCCTTTTGCTGTCGGCCTTCCTCTACCCGGAAATCGAGGACCACAGCTTGGACGCGGTGACCGCGCGCCTGGGGATCGAGGTCGAGGGCCGCCACACGGCCCTGGGCGACGCCATGGTCACCGCCGCCGTCTTCGTGCGCCTGATCGAGATGCTGGAGACGCGGGGCGTGAAGACGTTGCGCGACGCCGTCTCCGCCTGCAACAAGGTCACCTCCATCCGCCAGATGCAGGCCAATTTCTGATCGACTATTTGGCCAGGACGCCGTGGCGCAGCAGGTTTTCCCTGAGCAGGGCCAGGGCGGCCGGGAAGCCGGCCAGGGAAAAGGTTTCCGAACGAACCTCGCCGCCCGGCAGACCGAAATAGAGCACCGCCTGGCGGCCCTTGGCCAGGGCGTCCACCAGTTGGGTACCGTGCAGACCGGCCCAGGCGGCTTCGCCGAAGGGGCTGGGGGTGACGGGAGTCTGCGGCGCGCCATCCACCGCCACCAGGAAGGGCCGGGCGACGTCGACGTGGCCGGGAACCCGCACCGCCACCCGGAACAGGCCGCCCGGTTCCTCGGTGACGGCCATGGAGGACCGGAGGCCGCCCAGGGCCGGCGGCGGGGCGCTCATCCGGCAGGTCTTGCGGCCGCTGGCCAAGTCGCGGTCGCAGGTAACCGCCCAGTCGCCCTGGATCTGGAAGAAGAACACGTGGCCGGCCGCCGCCCCCGTTCCCAACAAAAGGCCGGCGAGCAGGACGATCCAGCGCATGGCCGATCAATAGTCCAGGAAGCTGCGCAGCTTGCGCGACCGGCTGGGATGCTTGAGCTTGCGCAGGGCCTTGGCCTCGATCTGGCGGATGCGCTCGCGAGTCACCGAGAACTGCTGGCCTACCTCTTCCAGGGTATGGTCCGTGTTCATGCCGATGCCGAAACGCATGCGCAGCACGCGCTCCTCGCGGGGCGTGAGGGAAGCCAGCACCCGCGTGGTGGTTTCGCGCAGGTTGCCCTGGATGGCGGCGTCCAGCGGCTGGACGGCGTTCTTGTCCTCGATGAAGTCGCCCAGATGGCTGTCCTCCTCGTCGCCGATCGGAGTCTCCAGGCTGATCGGCTCCTTGGCGATCTTCAGCACCTTGCGCACCTTTTCCAGGGGCATGGAGAGCTTCTCGGACAGTTCCTCCGGCGTCGGTTCGCGGCCGATCTCGTGCAGCATCTGGCGCGAGGTGCGCACCAGCTTGTTGATCGTCTCGATCATGTGCACCGGGATGCGGATGGTGCGCGCTTGATCCGCGATGGACCGCGTGATGGCTTGGCGAATCCACCAGGTGGCGTAGGTGGAGAACTTGTAGCCGCGCCGGTATTCGAACTTGTCCACCGCCTTCATCAGGCCGATGTTGCCTTCCTGGATCAGGTCGAGGAACTGCAGGCCGCGGTTGGTGTACTTCTTGGCGATGGAGATCACCAGGCGCAGGTTGGCCTCGATCATTTCCTTCTTGGCCTTGCTGGCCTCGCGCTCGCCCTTCTGCACCGTCGAGACGATGCGGCGGAATTCGGCGGTCGGCAGGCCGGCCTCGTGGGAGATGGCGCCGATGGTGGCGCGGATGGCTTCGGCCTCCTTGGCGTACTTGGCGGCGAACTTGTTCCAGGCCTTGCCGGGCAGTTTGCCGACCCGCTCCACCCAGTTGGGGTCCAACTCGTAGCCCTGGTAATGGAGCAGGAAGTCCTCGCGCTTGACCTTGCATTCCAGGGCCAGGCGCATCAGGCGGCCTTCCTGGCCGATCAAGCGGCGGTTCAATTCGTAAAGCTGCTCGACCAGTTGCTCGATGCGGGCGTTGTTGAGATGGACGTTCTCCATCAACTCGACCAACTCGTGGCGGAGCTTGCCGTAGCGGGTTTCCGAGGCCGCCTTGATCGATTCGCCCTTCTTCAGGGCATCGATGCGCTGGATCTGCAGCTTGTGCAGCTTCTTGTAGGTGGCGGCGATCTGCTCGAAGGTCTCGATAACCTGGGGCTTGAGGGCGGCTTCCATGACCGCCAGGGAAACGTTGTTCTCGTCGCTCTCGGCATCCTCGCCTTCTTCGCCGGGCGCCACGGCCTCGGCCTCGGCGGCCTCGCCTTGCCCGGCTTCCGGTTCGTCCTCGCCGTGCGCCCGGCGGCGGGCGGCCGGGACCTCCTCGGCCTCGTCGCCGGGGCGGGCGCCCTTGCGGGCGGGACGGGCGGGCTTGACCTCGACGATTTCCTGGGCGGGTTCCTCTTCCGCGTCGGCGGCGGCTTCCACGGCCGCCAGTTCCTCGTTGCCCGGGTTTTCGCCGTAGGTAGCCTCCAGATCGATGATGTCGCGCAGCAGCATCCGGCCCTCGGCGAGGGCATCGTGCCATTGTACCACGGCGCGAATGGTGAGAGGGCTTTCGCAGATGCCGCCGATCAGCATCTCGCGCCCGGCCTCGATACGCTTGGCGATGGCGATTTCGCCCTCGCGCGACAGCAGTTCGACCGAGCCCATCTCGCGCAGATACATGCGTACCGGGTCGTCGGTGCGACCCAGTTCGTTCTCGTCGACGTTACCGCCGGCGTATTCCTCCTCGAAAGGCTGGCTTTCGGCGGCTTCGGCGGGCTCTTCGCCTTCCTCGCTCTCGATGACGTTGATGCCCATCTCGGAAAGCTGGGCCATGGTATCCTCGATCTGCTCCGAGGAAACCTGATCCGGCGGCAGAGTGGCGTTCAGTTCGTCGTAGGTGACGTAGCCGCGCTCGCGCCCGCGAGCGATCATCTTCTTGATGCCCGCCCCCAAAGTATCGAGAAGCGGGCTGTCCGCCGTCTCGCCCTGGGTGTCCTTCGGTTCGGTCGCCGCCTTGGTCGCTTTGGTGGCCATGAGGAATTCCGCTCCCGGTGGGATGCCGCGCCGTGACGAAACCGCTAGGCCTGCCGCCGAATGATCGGCGCGGCAAAAAGGCCGCCTCCCCCTTCGAGCCCGAGGCCGGGCCCGTCGTTCCGGATGGCCGTGTTGCCTGAGATGGCGTTCCCGTGCGATCGCGTCAAGGCTGTTGCCCTGAAATGCGGTATAAAGACTCGGCGGCCGCGTTTGTCAAGTCGGGGGGCTGCAAGCCAGGGCAACCGGCGTCTTCCGCCGGCCTGCCCCCGCCGCTACTTTTCCCTTGCCGACGACGGCGAAACCATCCGCGGCTACCTGCGGCCGGGGTCACTCCTCGCCCAGGCGGGCGCGCACGAGGGCCAATCGCCGGGCCAGGGCCTCGTCGGAATAGTCGCCGTCGTCGGCGTCCGCTTCCTTCAGTTCCGCCCGGTGGGCGGCCTTGCGCAGCAGATCTAGGTTGTCCTGCCATGCCACATGGACATCTTCCGGCAGCGCATCGGGCCGCACGAAGCGGTGGCGGCGGATCAGGGGATCGTGGAACAAGAGGTGCAGGGAATCCTCCTGGCCGCGCCGCGCCAGTTCCTCCTTCACCGTCTCGGGCGTCCAGTCCCCCTCCTCGCCCAGCAGGACCACCAAGTCCTGGCGCAGGCGATCCATGGCCGGTTCGCCGAAATGGGCGACGCCCAGACTGTCTTCCAGATGGACGAACCGGTCCGGATGGTTGATGGCGATGGCCAGCAGCACCCTTTCGGCCTGGTGCAGCCCGTCGATGGGGGCGGCGGGTCCGGCGCGGCCGTCGAGGACGGCGGGGCCGGGGCCGCGACCGCCCTTGCGGGCCGCCGGCCGTTGCCAGAGGCGATCCTTGAAGGCCCGCAGGAAATGGGCGCGTACCGTGGGCTCGGGGATCTGCCGGGCCAGGTCCTCCAGGCGCTTTTGCAGCGCGGCCCGCTGTTCGGGCGCCGCGGGGACGTGGCCGCCGGATTCCATGCGCCACAGCACTTCCGACAGGGGCTGGGCGGTGGCCAGAATCTTCTCCATGGCCACCGGGCCTTCCTTGGCGATCAGGCTGTCCGGGTCCTCGCCCCCGGAGAGCACGGCGAAGCGCAGCGACACCCCCGCCTTGAGGATGGGCAGGCTGCGCAAGGCTGCCCTTGCCGCCGCCTTCTGCCCCGCCGCGTCGCCGTCGAAGCAGAGAATGGGATCGGGCGCCAAGCGCCAGAGTTCCTGGATCTGGTCCTCGGTCAGCGCGGTGCCCAGGGGGGCGACCGCATGCTCGAACCCGGCCCGCGCCAGGGCGATGACGTCCATGTAGCCCTCGGTGACCAGGATCGTTCCCGCCTTGCGGATGGCGGGCAGGGCCTGGGCCAGGCCGTAAAGGGTGCGGCCCTTGTGGAAGAGGGCGGATTCGGGGGAATTCAGGTACTTGGGCTCGCCCGGCCCCAGCACCCGGCCGCCGAAGGCGATCACCTGCCCGCGCCGGTCGGTGATGGGGAACATCACCCGGCCGCGGAAGCGGTCGTAGGGCGCGCGCTCGCCTTCCTCGGGCCGGATCACCAAGCCGGCCGCCACCATCTGGTCTTCCGCCACCCCGTCCCGCCCGAGGGCCGCCTTGAGAGCGCTTCGCGAATCCGGAGCGAAGCCCAGGCGGAAGCGGGCGACGGTGTCGTCGTCCAGGCCGCGCCGACGCAGGTAGTCGAGGCCCGCCCGGCCTTCGGGCATGCGAAGCGAGCGTTCGAAGAACTGGCAGGCCTTTTCCACCACCTCGTGGAGGGTTTGCCGCTCGCGGGTCCGCTCCCGTTCCTCGGGGCTGTCCTGAGGGACCTCCAGCCCCACCTCGCCGGCCAACTTCTCGACGGCCTCGGGGAAGTTGAGGCTCTCGGTGTTCATCACGAAGTCGATGGCACTGCCATGCGCCCCGCAACTGAAGCAGTGGTAGAATCCCTTCTCGTCGCTGACCGAGAACGACGGGGTCTTCTCCTTATGGAAGGGGCAAAGGCCCCAGTTTTCCCGCCCCTTGCGGGTCAGCTTGACCTTGCGGCCCACCACCTCGGTGACGCGCAGGCGAGCCCGCAACTCGTCCAGGAACTGCGCCGGGAAGGCCAAGGGGTCAGCTCAGGCGCTGCTTGATGGTGCCGCTGGCCTTGGCGAAGTCCATGCGGCCGGCGAAGCGTTCCTTCAGGGCGGCCATGGTGCGGCCCATGTCCTTGAGGCTCTTGGCTTCCAGTTCGGCGACCAGGGCGTCGATGGCGGCGGCCATCTCCGCTTCGCCCATCTGCTGGGGCATGAAGCCCTCGATGACGGCGATCTCCTCCGCCTCGTTCTTCACCAGATCGGGGCGGTTACCCTGTTCGTAGAGCGCGATGCTCTCGCGGCGCTGCTTCACCATCGACTGAAGCATCTGCAGAATTTCGTCCTCCGGGATGCCGCCGGAGTTTCCCCTGCCGCGGGCGGCGATGTCGCGATCCTTCAAGGCCGCCAGGATCAGGCGCACCGTCGAAACTCCGCGATCGTTCTTGGCCTTCATCGCCTCCTTCAAGGCTTCGCTCAGGCGTTGGCGCAGCATGATTCGGGCCTCCCCTCCATCGTTTCCCGGTCCTCCGGAAGGGGGGACGTTAGCGGAGAAGACCCTCGGAGGCAACGGCATTCATTATAAGTATTTGATTTATAATATTTTTCGTGTTTCGGGCCGGCTCTTGACGCGGCGTGTCACAATGGCTTAAACAACGCTGGAGCAGTCCTCGAGGATACGCCCATGTCCGCTTCCGCCGATCCCGTAGCGCCGGCCGACGCCGCGCGGCCGCCCATGACCGACGCCGCCCTGGTGCTGGACGACGGTTCCGTCTACTGGGGGCGTGGGGCGGGCATCCAGGGAGTGGCTGTCGGCGAAGTCTGCTTCAACACCTCGATCACCGGCTACCAGGAAATCCTGACCGATCCATCCTACGCCGGGCAGATCATCACGTTCACCTTTCCCCATATCGGCAACGTCGGTACCACTCCGGAAGATATCGAGACCGTGACGCCGGCCGTGCGTGGCTGTGTGCTCCGGACCGATATCACCAACCCGGCCAACTGGCGCTCCACCGAGCATCTGGACACCTACCTCAAGCGGCACCGTCTGGTCGCCGTGACCGGGGTCGATACCCGCCGTTTGACCCGGCGGATCCGTGACGGGGGCGCCCCGCGCGGGGCTTTGATCCATGCCCCGGACGACCGTCTCGATGCGGCGGCGCTGGCGGTGATGGCGCGGGCCTGGCCGGGCCTGGAAGGCATGGACCTGGCCAAGGAGGTCACCTGCCGCGAGCCCTACGACTGGGACGAATCCGTTTGGCGCCTGGGCGAAGGATTTTCCCGCCAGACGGCGCCGCGCTTCCATGTGGTGGCGGTGGATTTCGGGGCCAAGCGCAACATCCTGCGCTGCCTGGCCTCGGCCGGTTGCCGGGTGACGGTGGTGCCGGCCCAGGCGACCGCGGAACAGGTGCTGGCCTACAAGCCGGACGGCGTGTTCCTGTCCAACGGTCCCGGCGATCCGGCGGCCACGGGGGCTTACGCGGTGCCGATGATCCGCGGCGTGCTGGACGCCAGCCTGCCCTTGTTCGGCATCTGCCTGGGGCACCAGATGTTGGGGCTGGCCCTGGGCGCCAAGACCTACAAGATGCACATGGGCCATCGCGGCGGCAACCAGCCGGTGAAGGACCTGGAAACCGGCAAGGTGGAAATCACCAGCCAGAACCACGGATTCGCCGTCGACCGCGACAGCCTGCCCAATATCGTGATCGAGACCCACCGGTCGCTGTTCGACGGGACCATCGAGGGTCTGCGCCTTGCCGACCGCCCGGCCTTCTCGGTACAGTATCATCCCGAGGCCTCGCCCGGGCCCCATGACAGCCACTACCTGTTCCACCGCTTCGTGGACCTGATGGCGAGGAAGCCATGAGCACCACCGTCAAGCACACGGAGAAGACGCGCGAAGAGTGGGTGGCCCAGGCCAAGCTGCTCTCCGAGGCCTTGCCCTACCTGCGGCAGCATGCCGGCGGGACCTTCGTCGTCAAATACGGCGGCCACGCCATGGAAAGCGACGAACTGGCGCATCTGTTCGCCCGCGACGTGGTGCTGCTCAGCTTCGTCGGCATGAACCCCATCGTGGTGCACGGCGGAGGCCCGCAGATCGGTAGCATGCTGAAGCGCCTCGACATCAAGAGCGAGTTCATCGACGGCTTGCGGGTTACTTGCGGCGAGACGGCCACGGTGGCCGAGATGGTTCTGTCGGGCTCGATCAACAAACATATCGTTTCCGCCATCAACCTGGCGGGCGGCTTCGCGGTCGGCCTGTCGGGCAAGGACGGCAACCTGATCGATGCCGTCAAGATGCGCAAGGTCAAGCGCGACCCGGACACCCAGGCGGAGACCATCCTCGACCTGGGCCTGGTGGGAGAGCCGAAGACGATCAACACCCACATCCTCGAATTCTTCGAGAAGTCAGACATCATCCCGGTGATCGCGCCCATCGGCCGCGGCCCCCATGGGGAGACGCTGAACATCAACGCCGACACGGCGGCCGGTTCCATCGCCGGGGCCATGAAGGCGCGGCGTCTGTTGATGCTTACCGACGTGGAGGGCGTCCTGGACAAGCAGAAGCGCCTGATCCAGCAGATGACGGCCACCGAGGCGCGGGCCTACATCGCCGACGGCACCATCACCGGCGGCATGATTCCCAAGGTGGAAATGTGCCTGCACGCCATCGAAGCCGGAGTGGAAGGCGCCGTCATCCTGGACGGCCGGGTTCCCCACGCGGTATTGCTGGAGTTGTTCACCGAGCATGGCGTCGGTACGCTCATCCTGCGCGATCCGGCCTGACCTCCCTCTCGTTCTCGGCTTGGCAAGCGGCGGGCGGGCGGGTATCTATTGGCGTCATGAAACTCCTCGCCCCCATCCTCGCCATCCTCGCCTGCCTGGTCGCCGGGCTCGTTTGGGCCGCCGCCGCCAAGCACGTGGGCGCCTTCGAGACCTGGAACGTCTTCACCACCACCGAAGGCGGCAAGAAGATCTGCTACATGGCCAGCCACCCGACCAAGTCGGATAATTCGCCGGCCAAGCGTGCCGACGCCATGGTGCTGATTACCCATTATCCGGCGGATAAGGTCTTCAACGAGGTTGCCGTGCAGACCGGATTCGCCGTCAAGGAGGGCCAGGACGTCGACGCCCTGATCGGCGGGGCCTCGTTCAAGCTGTTCTTCAAGGACGGCGCGGGCTGGAACCGCGACGCTTCGGGGGACAAGGCCATGGTGCAGTCCATGCGTTCGGGGAATTCCTTGATCGCCAAGGCGATCCCGGTGACGGGCAAGCTGGTCGAGGACACCTATTCCCTGAAGGGGTTCGGGGCGGCCCACGATGCCCTCAACAAGGCCTGCGGGGCCCCTTGAGCGATTCACGCAAGGATCTGGTGGGCCTGAGCCGCGCCGAATTGGCTGTAGAGATGGCGGCCATCGGCGAGAAGCCCTTCCGTGCCCGCCAGCTCTGGCACTGGATCTATCACCAGGGCGTCACCGACTTTGCCCTGATGACCACCCTTGGCAAGCCGTTGCGCGACAAGTTGGCCGAAGGCTACCGGGTGGGGCGCCTCGCCCTGGTGCGGGAGCAGATATCCGAGGACACCACCCGCAAGTGGCTGCTGGGCCTCGACGACGGTAACGAGGTCGAGACCGTCTACATCCCCGAGGAAGACCGCGGCGCCGTCTGCGTTTCCACCCAGGTGGGCTGCACGCTGACTTGCCGCTTCTGCCATACCGGCACCCAGCCCCTGGTGCGCGACCTGACGGCGGGCGAGATCGTCGGCCAAGTGATGGCGGCCCGCGACGCCATTGGCGAATGGCCGACACCCACCGACGAGCGCATGCTGTCCAACGTGGTGGTCATGGGCATGGGGGAGCCGCTCTTCAACTACGACGAGGTCGCCAAGGCCCTGTCCATCCTGATGGACCACGAGGGGATTTCCATCTCCAAGCGGCGCATCACGCTGTCGACCTCGGGCGTGGTGCCGATGATGAAGCGCCTGGGCGAGGAACTGGGGGTCAAGCTGGCCGTGTCCCTGCACGCCGCCACCGACGAAGTGCGCGACCGCATCATGCCGATCAACAAGAAGTACCCGCTGGCCCAACTGATGAAGGCCTGCCGCGAATATCCCGGAGCCACCAACGCCCGGCGCATCACTTTCGAATACATCATGCTGAAGGGCGTCAACGACAGTCCCGAGGATGCCCGCGAACTGCTGCGCCTGATCGAGGGCATTCCCTGCAAGTTCAACCTGATCCCCTTCAACGCTTGGCCGGGGGCGCCCTTCGATACGCCGTCCATCGCCGCCATGCAGAGGTTTTCCCGCATCCTGCTGGACGCCGGCTATTCGGCCCCCATACGGGTACCCCGGGGCCGCGACATCCTGGCCGCTTGCGGCCAGTTGCGCTCGGAAAGCGAACGGCAGCGCCGCCCGCAAGAGTCATAGGCCGTCATGGCCTGCCGATTGGCGGGGCTCCCGCCTTCTTCCCGGATCGCTATCGCTAGTGGTGC
This sequence comes from Magnetospirillum sp. WYHS-4, assembly GCA_039908345.1. Taxonomy (NCBI): domain Bacteria; kingdom Pseudomonadati; phylum Pseudomonadota; class Alphaproteobacteria; order Rhodospirillales; family Rhodospirillaceae; genus Magnetospirillum; species Magnetospirillum sp. WYHS-4. The sequence goes on along the minus strand of JAMOBD010000045.1, from coordinate 10,614 downwards.
ACCGATACCCGGTCCATGACTTCGCCGGCGATGTCGTGGGGCAGAGTGGCGGACAAATCACCCAGGGACAGCATGCCGATCATCCGGCTGGTATCGTGGTCGAGGACTGCCAAGCGTCGGATCTTCCTGTCTTCCATCAGGTGGATGGCCACTTCCACGTCGTCGTTGTCAAGGCAAGTGGCGACTTCCCGAGTCATGATGGTATCCACCAAGGTGGTCTCGCCGTCCAAACCCTCCGCCACCAGGCGGCAGACGATGTCTCTATCGGTCAGGATACCGACCAGACGGTCGCCCGCCATCACCGGCAGGCTGCCGACGTTGCACTCGCGCATGATCTGGGCTGCATCCAGGATGGTCGCCGTCGGATCGAGGCATTCTACCTCGGGCGACATGATTTCCTTGATCCGCATGGGAACCTCCTTCGCTTCGTGAAGCCGAAAAGGTCACTCCGGTACGTCGGCAGTAGGCCGCAAGATGTCAAGGGGAGGCGTCACAAGCGGCGGGCGCCGGGCGTCTACGGCAAAGGAGGACGGACCGGCGATGGACCCGAGGCTGCGCGCATTCCTTTTGGCCGCGAGCTTCCTCCCGCGTTCCCGCCCGTCCGTCGAAACGCCGCCCCGGAGGCCCGCCATGACCGACGACCTGACCTACCTGTTCTTCCTCAACGAGGCTTTCCGCAAGGCGCCCGAGAATGGGAGATGCGGTGTCCTGGTCCGCGGTTCCTGGCCCACCAAGCCGGATGCGTCGCTGGTCGCGACCCAGGCCGCGCAGGCGATCATCGATACCCCGGACCACACGCCGGTGGTCCAGATCTGTCAGAACGTCAAGGACGACGTCCCCGGCCACGACCTCTACCTGAACTACGAACCTACCGAGCTTTGCCTGGGCATGGCCTGGCGGATCAAGGTCCGGCGGATCGTCTATTCCGTGCCGGGGAAGTTCACCAAGGAGGACGACCCGGTCGGCAATGTCGCGAACCTCCAGAAGAACTACTATATTCTGTACAACCCCAGCGAGGAAACCATCGGCACGCCGAAAGCCTATGCCGTCGGCGGCAACACGATCGAGTGGCTGAAGGGGTTCAAGAACCTGCCGGGTGGGACTTTCAGAGATGCTGCATGGGTAGATCCCAGCGCCGCGCTCGATTTCACCTTCCTCGCCGGGATCAAGCCGGCTGGCCCCGACCTCGCGACGGTTTCCAGCGACCTGAAGGTCGACGCGGCGGCGGCGGCGATTCAATTGGCGAAGATCGACTCGATCTTCATGCTCCTGGCCTATGCCCTGGTGGGCGGGTCCTGGAATCGCAACTTGCCGAAGACGGATCGGAAGAAGGAGGGGCCGCGCCCCTTCGGCAACAACATCGGGTCGATCCTGGTGGCCCCCGCCGTTCCCGAGACGGTCACGACGCCGCGCCAGATCGTCGGCTGGGGGCTCAACCTCAAGGAGACCAATCCAACCTATCACGGCGAGACCCTGATGATCGGCAAGTACCTCACGGGCAAGAACCCCCCGACACTGCCCGTCGGCAGCCGGCTCTACACGACCTTGGAGCCCTGCTTCATGTGTTCCGGCTACATCGCCACCACGGCTCCGGCAGGAGGCGTGGCGGTGGTCTCGGGCCAGGACGATCCCAACATCAGCGCGCCGGGCAAGGGCAGAAGCGCGCTCCGGCGCGGCGTCAACGACTGTTCTCTGGTCGACTGGGAGGCAGGCTCCGACTACAAGCTGGCCGAGTTCCTGAAATCGATGCAGACCCAGGCGGAAGCCATGGCCGAAACGGCGCCGGAATTCGGCTACAACCAGAAGACCATCATCGACTTCCTGTTCGGCGAAGGGGCCGAGGCGGCCTATGTGGACGAACTTTCGGTCCTGCCCTTGTTCGTCCGCCACAAGATGGCCGTGCGTCCCGACGCGGCGGCGGAACATCTGGCCCACGAAGTCGCCGGTCGCTATTTCGCCGACTGCAAGAAGGCCCAGCAGGCGCCGGCCCTCGGGTCGGTGGAGGCCCTGGGCAACGGCCGCAAGGCGGCGGAAGCCATCCTTCCGGTCCTCGGCGCATACCTGGACTACGGTATCGCCTTCCTGAATGCCGTCGCGGCCAAGGGGACGATCCAACCCCTCGCCCCCACCGTCAAGAGGGTGGCGGAACTTCAGGCCGACGATCCCCTGATGAAGGCCATTCCCTTCCTCTGACACGACTCCCCCGCACCCTCTTGCGAGGCGGCGCGCATGGCCTATACTGCGCCGCCTCGTTTTCTTTTCGCCGCAAGGGTGCCCCCATGAAGAAAGACGTCAAGAAGGTGGTCCTGGCCTATTCGGGCGGACTCGACACCTCGGTGATCCTGCGCTGGCTGCAGGACAACTACGGCTGCGAGGTCGTCACCTTCACCGCCGACGTCGGCCAGGGCGAGGAACTGGAACCCGCCCGCAAGAAGGCCGAGATGATGGGCATCAAGCAGATCTTCATCGAGGACCTGCGCGAGGAATTCGTCCGCGACTACGTGTTCCCCATGTTCCGCGCCAACGCCCTCTACGAAGGGACCTACCTGCTGGGAACCTCCATCGCCCGGCCGCTGATCGCCAAGCGCCAGGTGGAAATCGCCCGCCAGGTCGGCGCCGATGCCGTGGCCCACGGCGCCACCGGCAAGGGGAACGACCAGGTTCGCTTCGAGATGGGCTACTACGCCCTGGAACCCGGCATCCGGGTCATCGCGCCGTGGCGGGAATGGGACTTGACCTCGCGCTCCAAGCTCATCGAATACGCCGAGAAGCACCAGATTCCGGTGCCCAAGGACAAGCGCGGCGAGGCGCCCTTCTCCCAGGATGCCAACCTTCTGCACATCTCTTCCGAGGGCAAGATGCTGGAGGACCCCTGGTCCGAGGTCGACTACACCCACGTCCTGTCCCGCATGGTGATGCCCGAGGCGGCGCCCGACAAGCCCACCTACGTGGAAATCGACTTCGAAAGGGGCGATCCGGTGGCGGTGGACGGGAAGCGCCTGTCGCCCGCCGGCCTGCTGACCCGCCTGAACGAACTGGGCGGCGCCAACGGCGTCGGGCTCACCGACATCGTGGAGAACCGCTTCGTCGGCATGAAGTCGCGCGGCGTCTACGAGACGCCGGGCGGCACCATCCTGTTCCACGCCCGCCGGGCGGTGGAAAGCCTGACCCTGGATCGCGGCGCCATGCACCAGAAGGACGAACTGATGCCGCGCTACGCCGAGCTGGTCTACAACGGCTTCTGGTTCACGCCCGAGCGCGAGATGCTCCAGGCCCTCGTCGACAAGGCCGCGGAGCGGGTCACCGGCACGGTGCGCGTCAAGCTCTACAAGGGCAACGTCATGGTGGTCGGTCGCAAATCGCCCCTCAGCCTCTATTCCGAGGCCGTCGCCACTTTCGAGGCCGACAGCGTCTACAACCAGCAGGACGCCGAGGGCTTCATCAAGCTGAACGCCCTGCGTCTGCGCCTGGCCGCGGCCCTGAAGAAGTGACATGACCAACCTCAACAGCTTCCGCAACGGCCCCGACGAGGGCGGCCACTTCGGCATCTACGGCGGGCGCTTCGTCGCCGAGACCCTGATGCCGCTGATCCTGGAGGTGGAGAAGGCCTACGCCGCCGCCAAGGCCGATCCCGCCTTCCATGCCGAGATGAAGGGCTACCTGACCCACTACGTGGGCCGGCCCAGCCCGCTCTATTTCGCCCGGCGCATGACGGAAAAGCTGGGCGGCGCCAGGATCTACTTCAAGCGCGAGGACCTCAACCACACCGGCGCCCACAAGGTCAACAACTGCATCGGCCAGGCGCTGCTGGCGCGACGCATGGGCAAGAACCGGATCATCGCCGAGACCGGCGCCGGCATGCACGGCGTCGCCACCGCCACCGTCTGCGCCCTGTTCGACATTCCCTGCACGGTCTACATGGGCGCCAAGGACATCGAACGCCAGGCGCCCAACGTCTTCCGCATGAAGATGCTGGGGGCCGAGGTCAAGCCGGTGACCGCCGGCTCGGCCTCCCTCAAGGACGCCATGAACGAGGCCATGCGCGACTGGGTGGCCAACGTGGAGAACACCTACTACCTGATCGGCACTGTGGCCGGGCCGCATCCCTATCCCATGATGGTGCGGGACTTCCAGTCGGTGATCGGCGAGGAGGTGCGGGTCCAGATGCAGGAGCTGGAAGGGCGCCTGCCCGATACCCTGGTGGCCTGCATCGGTGGCGGCTCCAACGCCATGGGCCTGTTCCATCCCTTCCTGGACGATCCGGGCGTGCGCATCTTCGCCGTCGAGGCGGCGGGCGAGGGCATCGAGACCGGCAAGCACGCCGCCTCCCTTTCGGCGGGACGGCCGGGAGTGCTGCATGGCAACCGCACCTACCTGCTGCAGGACGAAGACGGTCAGATCCAGGAAGCCCATTCCATTTCGGCCGGGCTCGACTATCCGGGCATCGGGCCCGAGCATTCTTGGCTGCACGACATCGGCCGGGTGGACTATGTCTCGGCCACCGACGCCGAGGCCTTGGAGGCCTTCCACGCCTGCACCCGCCTGGAAGGCATCATCCCGGCCCTGGAATCCGCCCATGCGGTGGCCCATGTGCTGCGCATCGCGGGGACCTTGCCCAAGAACAACCTGATGGTGGCCTGCATGAGCGGGCGCGGCGACAAGGACCTCAATACCGTGGCCCGCCATTCGGGGATGGACCTATGACCCGCATCGACCGGCGTTTCCAGGATCTGAAGCGGGAAGGGCGCGGCGGCCTGGTGGCCTTCATCACCGCCGGAGATCCCGATTACGCGACATCGCTGGCCATCCTCAAGGGCCTGCCGGCGGCCGGGGCCGACATCATCGAACTGGGCATGCCCTTTTCCGATCCCATGGCGGACGGACCGGCAATCCAGGCCGCCTCGCTGCGGGCGCTGCGGGCCGGCATGACCCTGAGGAAAACCCTCGCCATGGTGGCGGAATTCCGCCAGGGCGACGCCGCCACGCCTATCGTGCTGATGGGCTACTACAATCCCATCTACAGCTACGGGGTGGACGCCTTCCTGAAGGATGCCCGCGAAGCCGGGGTGGACGGCCTGATCGTCGTCGACCTGCCGCCCGAGGAGGAAGGCGAGTTGTGCCTGCCGGCCCTCAAGGCGGGCATCAACTTCATCTACCTGACGGCACCGACCACCGATGACGCCCGCCTGGCGAAGGTGCTTAGGAACGCCAGCGGCTTTGTGTACTATGTCTCGATCCTGGGTATCACGGGTACCGCCTCGGCGCCCATCGACCAGGTCGAGGCGGCGGTGACGCGGCTGAAGGGGCATACCGACCTGCCGGTGGCGGTCGGATTCGGCATCAAGACGCCGGAACACGCGGGCCGGATCGCCGCCATCGCCGAAGCGGCGGTGGTCGGGTCCGCCCTGGTCAACGTGGTGGCCGCCGGCCTGGATGGCAACGGCCAGGCCAAGCCGGGACTGGTGGCGGAGGTCCTGGCTTTCGCCGGACGGCTGGGCGACGGCGTGCGGAAGAAGGGGTAGTGCGGTGAATTGGCTCAAGAATTTCGTTAAGCCCAAGCTGCGCGAACTGGTTGGGGGCAAGAAGGAAATCCCCGACAACCTGTGGCGCCAGTGTCCGCGTTGCGAGCAGATGATCTTTCATCGCGACCTGGAGACCAACCTCAACGTCTGCCCGCACTGCGGCCATCACATGCGGCTCAATGCGGCCGAACGGCTGAAGATGCTTTTCGACGACGGCGCCTACCAGACCATCGAGGTGGGCGATACCGTTGTCGATCCGTTGCGCTTTCGCGACCGCAAGAAGTACTCGGACCGTCTCCGGGAAGCCCAGTTCAAGAGCGGCGCCAAGGACGCCCTGGTGGTCGCCCACGGCCGCATGGGCGGGATGAGCGTGGTGGTCGCCGCCTTCGAGTTCTCGTTCATGGGCGGGTCCATGGGCGTCGCGGTGGGCGAGGGCATCCTGTCGGCGGCGCGTCTTGCCATGGTGCAGGACGCTCCCCTGATCGTCGTGCCGTCGTCGGGCGGCGCCCGCATGCAGGAAGGTATCCTATCGCTGATGCAGATGACCCGCACCACCCTGGCGGTCGAGGAAGTGCGGGAAGCCGGGCTTCCTTACATCGTTGTGCTGACCGATCCGACCACGGGCGGCGTTTCGGCCTCTTTTGCCATGCTGGGCGACATCGCCATCGCCGAGCCCGGCGCGGTGATCGGCTTTGCCGGGGCGCGCGTCATCGAGCAGACCATCCGCGAGAAGCTCCCCGAGGGCTTCCAGCGGGCCGAATACCTGATGGACCATGGCATGGTCGACATGGTGGTCCGGCGCCACGAACTGCGCGACACCCTGATCCGAATCGTCGGCCTGTTGCGCAATCCGGGGCCCTCGGCCCAGGTGCTGCCTCTGGTGCCGCACGAGATGGCCTGGGCCATGGCGGCCGGCGGTGCGGCATCCGATGGCGGGGAAGGGGACCGCCCTGCGGAGTGACGATCCTCGCCTGAGACGCCTGGAGGGCTTGCACCCCCAGGCCATCGATCTGTCCCTCGACCGGGTACGGCGCCTGTTGGCCGACCTCGGCCATCCCGAGGTTCGGCTGCCTCCCGCCGTGCATGTGGCGGGCACCAACGGCAAGGGTTCGACGATCGCCTTCCTGCGCGCTATCCTCGAGGCGGCCGGCTATCGCGTCCATGTCTACACTTCGCCCCACTTGGTCCGGTTCAACGAACGCGTCCGCCTGGGCGGGCGGCTGATTTCCGACGAGGATTTGGTGGCGGTGCTCGACGAGGCGGAACAAGTCAACGCCGGTCGTCCCATCACCTTTTTCGAAATCACCACCGCGGCGGCCTTCCTGGCCTTTTCCCAACAGCCGGCGGACGTGCTGCTGCTGGAAACCGGCCTGGGCGGCCGGCTGGACGCCACCAACGTGCTCGACAAGCCGCTGCTGACGGTTCTGACCCCCATTTCCCTCGACCATCAGGACTTCCTGGGTTCCAGCATGGAGGAGATCGCCGGGGAAAAGGCCGGCATCCTCAAGCCCGGCGTGCCTTGCGTGACCGCCAAGCTGAGCCGCAAGACCGCCAGCGTGGTACGGGCCCGCGCCCAGGAAGTGGCTGCGTCCTTGCACGAGGAAGGCCCCGACTGGTTCGCCACCAAGATGCCCCAGGGGCTCACCCTGCACGAGGGCCATTCCATTCGTCGCCTGCCCGATCCGGTCCTGATCGGCCCCCATCAAGTGCGCAACGCGGCCCTGGCGGTGGTCTGCGTGGATTTCCTGCGCGATTTAAAGGTGCCGCCGGCCGCCATCGAACTGGGGCTCAGGTCGGTGACTTGGCCCGGCCGCCTGCAACGGATCGCGGGCGGGCCCCTGGCGAAGCTGTTGCCCGACGGCTGGGAGCTATGGCTGGACGGCGGTCACAATCCCGCCGCCGCCGCCATGCTGGCCCAGCAGGCGCGCGGCTGGCGCGGCATGCCGCTGCATCTGGTGTTGGGTATGACCAAGCCTCGCGATCCCGACGATTTCGTCGAAGCCTTCGCCGGGCGGGTGGCCTCCCTGCAGGCCGTGCCGGTGCCGGGCACCGACCGTTCGATCGATCCCGAGGCCATCGCCGCCTTCGCCCGCGTCCGCGCCATTCCCGCCGCGTCCGCACCCGATGTCGCCACGGCGCTGGAACGTATCGCCGCGGCTGGCGGGACGCCGTCCCGCGTCCTGGTCTGCGGCTCCCTCTACCTGATCGGCGATGCCCTGGATAACTGCGGCGAGGACTACTGGCCGGCCTGACCGGAGGGGGGGACCCACGATCCCGGGATTTTCCTGGGGCCCGTGCCGTGCTATCACCCCGTCCATGCTGCATATCAACGATCTCACTTTCCGCTATGGCGGCCGCGTGTTGTTCGATGACGCCTCGTTGGCCGTCCCGGCCGGGCACAAGGTCGGGCTGGTGGGCCGCAACGGCTCGGGCAAGACCACCCTGTTCCGCCTGATCGCTGGCGACATCGCCCCCGACGGAGGGGCGATCGGCCTGCGGGCACGGGTGCGCGTCGGGCGCGTATCCCAGGAGGCGCCGGGCGGGCCGCAGAGCCTGATCGACGCCGTGCTGGCCGCCGATCTCGAGCGCGCCGCCCTGTTGGCGGAGGCCGAAACCGCCGCCGATCCGCACCGCATCGCCGACATCCACACTCGCCTGGCCGATATCGAGGCCCATACCGCTCCGGCCCGCGCCGCCGCCATCCTGGCCGGCCTGGGATTCGACGAAGCGGCGCAGGGCCGGCCGCTCAGCGATTTTTCCGGGGGCTGGCGAATGCGCGTGGCCCTGGCCGGCACTCTGTTCGCCCGTCCGGACCTGCTTCTGCTCGACGAACCCACCAACCACCTGGACCTGGAGGCCACTCTCTGGCTGCAGGGCTATCTGGCGTCCTGGCCGGGCACCCTGATCGTCATCAGCCACGACCGCGGCCTGCTGAATGAGGTGGCGGAGGAAATCGTTCATCTGGAAGGCGGCAAGCTGGTCCGCTACGCCGGCAACTACGACGTCTTCGAGCGGACCCGGCGCGAGCGCCTGGTCCTCCAGGGCAAGGCCCGCGACCGCCAAGTGGCCGAACAACAACGCATCCAGGCCTTTGTCGACCGGTTCCGCTACAAGGCCACCAAGGCCCGCCAAGCCCAGAGCCGGCTCAAGATGCTGGCCCGCATGGAGCCCATCGCCGCCGCCCTGGAAGAGTCCTCGGTGAGCTTCGGCTTTCCGACGCCGCCGCCTCTCGCCCCACCCATCTTGTCCCTGGAAGGTGCGGCGGCCGGCTACGACCCGGAAAATCCGGTGCTGCGGCGACTGGTCCTGCGCCTCGACATGGACGACCGCATCGGCCTGGTAGGAGCCAACGGCAACGGCAAGTCGACTTTGCTCAAGCTTCTTGTCGGCGATTTGCAGCCCCTGGCCGGCAAGGTCGTCCGGGCGGGCAAGCTGAAGGTCGGCTACTTCGCCCAGCACCAGGCGGAGCAACTGGACTATGCCGCGACGCCGTTCGAGCACATCCGCAAGCTGGCTCCCCGCCTGTTCGAGGCCCCGGCCCGCGCCCACCTGGGCCGCTTCGGATTTTCCCAGGAAAAGGCGGACACCAAGGTGGGCGACCTGTCGGGCGGCGAGAAGGCCCGCCTGCTGTTCTCGCTGATGAGCCTGGAGGCGCCGCATCTGATGCTGTTGGACGAACCGACCAACCATCTGGACGTGGACGCCCGGGAAGCCCTGGTCCAGGCGTTGAACGAGTTCGAAGGCGCGGTGATCCTGGTCAGCCACGATCCCCATCTGGTGGAACTGGTCTGCGATCGGCTCTGGCTGGTGGCGGATGGCACCTGCACGGCCTTCGACGGCGATCTGGCCGACTACCGCCGCCACCTGTTGGAGCAGCGGCGCACGGAGAAGCGGGAAGGCCGAGAGGACAAGCCGCGCGACGACCGCCGCGAGGCGCGACGCGAACGAGCCCAGAACCGGGCCGACACCGCCCACCTGCGCAAGGCGGTGAAGGAGGCCGAGAAGAATCTCGACGCGCTCAGCCGCGAACGCGCCGCCCTGGAAGCCCGCCTCGCCGATCCCGCCCTCTATGCCAAGGCGGGCGCGGACATTCCCGCCCTGCGGATGGAGATGGGCCGCCTTGATCGTGCCATGGATGCGGCGGAGCATGTCTGGATGACCGCCATGGAAGCCCTGGAAGGAAGCGGGTAAGACCCGCTATAATCCCCACCATGACCCGATTTCGCCGCTTCGCCCTTTCCATCCTGATCCTCGCCGGAACCGTTTGGCTGGTCTCCGCGCCGGCCCTCGCCCAATCGGCGGACGCGACCAAGCGCCTGTTCGATGCCGTCCGCGCCAACGAAAAGGCCAAGGTCCAGGCCGCCATCGCCGAAGGCGCCGACGTCAACGTCCGCAACAGCCTGGGCATGACCCCCATCGATATCGCCGTCGACCGCGGTTTCTACGATCTGGCGCATTTCCTCCTGTCTCACCGCGGGGCGATCGCCAAGGGCGATGCCACCCCCTCGGCACCCGGCCCTTTGGCCGCCGAACCGGTTCCCGTTCCTTCGGTACAAAAGACCGAGATCCTGGGAGCCCCAGGGAAGCCCTCGCAATACGTGACCGTTCCCTCGGCCCCCCCGCAGGCCGTCGAGCGCCCGGCCCCCGAACCGGTCCAGGCCCCGCCACCGCCGCCCAAGTTGGCGCCCGGCCAGCCCAATCCCTTCGCGCCCGGCAAGGCGGTGGTGGCCACCCGTGCCGCCCAGGCCCCGCCTGCGGCGCCAACAGGACCGGCCCCGGCATCGACGGGTTCGGCCAGCGAGGGAGGCCTGTTCGACAAGATCAAGGGGGTTTTCACCGCGTCGCCCGAAAACGTCGCCAAGCCCGTCGAGGACAAGCCGGCGACGGAAAAGACCGAAGTCCCGGCGGCGAAGGAACCGGAAGGCCGCCCGGCCGAGCCGGACTCCGGTCCCGGTATCATGGATCGCTTGAAGGGTATTTTCGGGTCCTCCCCGGACAAGTCCTCCGCCGCTCCGCCACCGGCTCCCGAGGCGATGGCCGCGGTCGCGCCCGTCGCGCCGCCGACCCCGGCCCCCATCCCGGCCATCGCCCA
>JAMOBD010000044.1 GCA_039908345.1 Magnetospirillum sp. WYHS-4 | reverse complement strand
CACGCCAACTGCTTCGTCACCAAGCCCGCCGATTTCGACGACTTCAATACCGTCATGCGGATGATCGACGAATTCTGGTTCGGCGTCGCCCAGCGGCCCGTCGTCCTTTCCTGATCGGCGTTTTCCGGCTCCTCGGCGTTTCGAGTGGAATTGACGGCCTGTTGGCGGACCCGTTCTCCATCCATGGGCGAGCAGATGTCTCACGGAAATTCCAGCGTCTGAAAAGCTGAAACCTCAATACTCCTCCGCCAGCATGACCGTCAGCACGCGGGTGGTGGCGGATGGGGCGCTTGGATCGTCGGCGCCCATGGAGAGGGGGCGGTCGTGGTCTTCCATCTTCCTGAAGACCTTGTGGCCTTGGTGTTCGAGCGCGCCGACACCGTGCTCGCCGTAGGGATGGCTATCGGCGGTGAAGGTGGCGAAGGCCGGAGCCGGGCGGGCTGTTCATCCATCAGGGGGCCCACTGCAACGAGCAAGGTTACCGCCTGGCCGCCGAAGCCGCCTGGAAGGGGCGGCCCTTGAAAGGACGAAACCCGCCGCTTCAGGCGGCGGGTTTCGATGGTGGAGCCGAGGGGAATCGAACCCCTGACCTCTTGAATGCCATTCAAGCGCTCTCCCAACTGAGCTACGGCCCCGATCTTGGGTCCCGGTCGGCGCCGGGACCGGGAAAATAGGAGGATGAGCGGACGGACGCAAGGGGGAAGATGCCACCGTCCGCCAACTTTTTTCAGGGCTTGTCCCCCAATTCGTCCTCGTCCAGATGCTCCATGACCTCGGAGACGTCGTCGTCGTCCTCGCCCAGGTCGGAAGCGTCCTCGATCAGCTCCTCGTCCTCCTCGGCATCGGCCAGTTCCTCGGTGGCCTCCAGTTCCGCGCCTTCGGCGGCGAGAAGGTCGGGGGCGACGCTGGGGGCGGCGGCCTCCCGCTTCGGCTTGACATCTTCCTCCAGCGGCTTGCCACGACGGAACTTCGCCGTCGTGTCGGCCTTCACCTTGGCACCGCACTTGGGGCAGGTGGCCGGGTTCTTCTTGAGATCATAGAATCGCGCACCGCAGCTGGGGCAAGTACGCTTGGTTCCAAGGTCCGGACTGGCCACCGGTGTTCCTCCGCAAAACGATCCGAATGTTTCGTAGGCGCCCGGACCCGAATTTCCGGATGCGCGTAAGCCAATTGCCACGATCCTTCACGCCTGTCAAAACGAAAAAGGCGGTTCGAGCCGAAAGGGAAAGCTGCTAAAGGGAGAAACGCCAAGAAAAGGAGACCCTTCATGCCCATTCCGCTGACCGCCCGCCGCGCCCAAACCCTGGCCGGAAACATCCGGGTTCCGGGCGATAAGTCGATTTCGCACCGGGCGTTGATGGTGGGGGCCTCGGCGGTGGGCGAGACCCGGATTTCCGGGCTGCTGGAGGGGGGCGACGTGCTCTGTACCGCCGCCGCCTGCCGTGCCCTGGGCGCCCAGGTGGACCGGCTGGGCGAGGGCGAGTGGCGGGTCGTGGGGCGCGGAGTCGGCGGCTTGGCCGAACCTTCCGGCCTGCTCGACCTCGGCAATTCGGGGACCGGAGTCCGCCTGCTGATGGGGTTGGTGGCGGCCCATCCCTTCAACAGCTTCTTTTCCGGCGATGCGTCGCTCTGCTCGCGGCCCATGGAACGGGTCATGGCGCCCTTGCGCCGCATGGGGGCGTCCTTCTCCGCCCGCTCGGGTGGCCGCCTGCCGCTGGTGGCGATCGGCAGCGACGCCCTGGTGCCCATCGAATACGAATCCCCGGTCGCCTCGGCCCAGGTCAAGTCGGCGGTGCTGCTGGCCGGCCTCAACACCCCCGGCCGACGGAACTGATTCTCCGCCACTTCGGGGCCGAGGTGATCGTCGAGGACCTGCCCGACGGCGCCCGTGCCGCCACTGTGGTGGGCCAACCGGAACTGCTGGCCCGCGACGTGGCGGTGCCTGGAGACATTTCGTCGGCGGCCTTTCCCCTGGTGGCGGCGCTGCTGGTGCCGGGCTCCAGGGTCACGGTGCGCAACGTGGGACTCAACCCCTTGCGGGCCGGCCTGCTGGAGGCCCTGCACCTGATGGGCGCTTCCGTGCTCCACGACAGCCGCCGCGTCGAGGCCGGCGAGCCGGCCGACCTGGCCCCGGCGATGATCGACGAATATCCCATCCTCGCCATGGCGGCGGCCTGCGCCGAGGGCGTGACGCGCATGCACGGCCTAGGAGAACTGCGGGTCAAGGAAAGCGACCGCCTGGCCGCCATCGCCCGCGGCTTGGCCGCCTGCGGCGTCAAGGTGGAAGAAGGCGAAGACTGGCTGGCGGTGCACGGCACCGGCCGCCCGCCGAAGGGCGGGGCGACCATCGCCGTGCACTTGGACCACCGCATCGCCATGGCTTTCCTGGTGCTGGGACAGGTGACGGCCGAACCCATCGCCATCGACGACGCCGGCCCCATCGACACCAGCTTCCCCGGCTTCGCCGGCCTGATGCGCGGGCTGGGGGCGGTGGTGGAGGGGGGAGGCGGCTTTACACCGTAACCTTCGATTGCTATACCCGGTATTGGTCGTCCTTGGGTGGATGACCGGAGGGGATTTCGCGTGCAGAAGTTCTGGGTTCTGACGGAGCGGGCGTTTTGTGGCGTCATCTGGGTCACGCTGCTTTTCGTCCTGGTGTTTCCCGACGTCGCTTGGCGGGGCATTTCCGGGCTGTTCTCACCCGTCAACAACCCCGTCGGCTTTTCCCGCGATTTCATTGCACGCCTGGCGCACTTCACTCTTTTTCTCGCGGTTGTCTTCGACGCGTTCTACGAGGAGGTCATCCGTCGGATCCTTGGGGCATGGCGCAAATGGGGGCGGTCCAGCCATGCCGAACAGGAAGGCGACCAATCCGACTTCGGCAGGCGCCAGGCTGCCGGGATTACCGTGGCGGTCATCTACGTCTTCCTTGTCGGGTGGATGATGGAGACCATCAAGAACGGGTGGGATGCCACCGCGGAAGCCTCCGCTCCCCGATTTGTCTTCACGGCCTTCGTGCTCGTCTGGCTGATGCGTTCCATCATGGTCGGTTGCGGGAACGGGGCCTGCGGGCGCCACGGCGCTCCGCGCCGTATCCAGGATCACCAAAACGCCAACCGTCAAGCGGCAGGCAGGGCCGCCTGATGGTGGAAATGGGCGACGTCAGGCTTGGAAACGCTGGAAATTCGATGTAGGGTGCCGCGATGGATTTCACTTTCTGGATTTTCGTAGCGTTTGTCGTCGCGGTGTTTGGGAAGATGGCCGTCGGGTTCCAGATCAGAAGGAACCGGATCGGATCGGTCGAGTTGCCCCCCGTTTCCGCCGGCGCCCTCAAAGGCGGGGGCGCCCCCGGAAGTATGTTCGGGTCGGCGAATGCCCAGAACGTCAGCCAGGAAGTCCCCGGCGTGGATATCCTTATCGAAGGAAGGCCATGGGACACGAAGGCCCTGCCTTTGCGCTACGTAATTTCGGGCCAGTCGCTCTCGCCGATCGGCATCCATCACGGCGACCAGTTGTTCGGGATACGGTTCGATGCCGCCGATTATGCTCCCGACGACCGTTCGGGTAGCGTATTCCTGAGACATAGGGACAATCCGGATTACGATATCCGCAAGGATGCCATCATCGTCCTCGAATTCGAGGGAGAGGCGTCGGGATGGCTGAAGGCCCGACAGTTCGATCATGTGGAGGTCGATGACGGCGGACAGATATGGGTTCGCTCGTGGACCTATCTTGACGGGACGCACGAGGGCCGCCACCTGAGCAGGCATCCCCTGTCGGCCCTGCGGTGCAAGGTCCTCTATGCATGGGACGGCAGGGTAACGACTTCCCGCAGTTGGATGCCGTTCTCGGGCCGACAGGCGGCGGCGTGACTGGGCGCGGACAATACGTGCTCTTGACAAGTTATTGGCCATGATAATCGCCATCGACGGGCCGGCGGCGGCCGGCAAGGGAACCCTGGCCAAGCGCTTGGCCGCTCATCTCGATTTCGCCTTTCTGGATACCGGGCTTATCTACCGGGCCACCGGGATGAAGGTGGTGCGCGCGGGCGGCGATCCGTCGGACGTCGCGGCCGCCGAGGCGGCTGCCCGCTCCCTGGCACCCGAGGACATGGCGGCCGCCGACCTGCGCCTGGACGAGGCCGCCCAGGCCGCCTCCAAGGTGGCGGCCATACCCGGCGTGCGGGCGGCGCTGCTCGACTTCCAGCGCGCCTTCGCCCTCAACCCGCCCGACGCCAGGAAGGGCGCGGTTCTGGACGGCCGCGACATCGGCACCGTGGTCTGCCCCGACGCCCCGGCCAAGCTGTTCGTCACCGCCAGAACCGAGGTGCGGGCCGAACGCCGGTTGAAAGAGTTGCGGGCCCGCGGTGAGGAGGCTATATATGCCCGCGTTCTGCAGGACATGAAGGAGCGGGACGCCCGCGATTCCAATCGCGGCGTCGCTCCCCTGGAGCCGGCGAAGGACGCCTTCCTTCTCGACACCAGCGACCTGGACGCCGAGGCGGTCTTCGCCAAGGCGCTGGAATTCATTGGTTCCCGGGGCCGCTGACGAAGGCATCCGCCGTTCGTTCAACTTCACCGAAAGACCGCCGGAGACAACCGGCTGGCCGGAATACGACGATCTGGAAAGGAAACGATTGCGATGAGCACGAATGAGAATTTCGCCGATATGCTGGAAGAGGCCTTCAAGGGCTCGGCCAGTTTCGAAGGCCAAGTGATCCGAGGCACCGTCCTGACCGTGGTCAACGACCTGGTTCTGGTTGACGTGGGCCTCAAGTCCGAGGGGCGCATCCCGCTGAAGGAATTCGGCGTCCCCGGCACCGAGATCAAGGCGGGCGACCAAGTCGACGTCTTCGTCGAGCGCTACGAGGACCGCGACGGCGTCGTCGGCCTCAGCCGCGAGAAGGCCCGTCGCGAGGAAGCCTGGACCGACCTGGAGAAGTCCTTCACCGGCGCCCAGCGCGTGAACGGCGTCATCTTCGGCCGCGTCAAGGGCGGCTTCATCGTCGACCTGTCGGGCGCCGTGGCCTTCCTGCCGGGCAGCCAGGTGGACATTCGCCCCGTGCGCGACGTCGGGCCCCTGATGGGCGTGCCGCAGCCGTTCCAGATCCTCAAGATGGACCGCGCGCGCAACAACATCGTGGTGTCGCGCCGCGCCGTGCTGGAAGAAACCCGCGCCGAGGCTCGCTCCGAGCTGATCTCCAACCTGCGCGAAGGTCAGATCCTGGAAGGCGTGGTCAAGAACATCACCGACTACGGCGCCTTCGTCGACCTGGGCGGCGTGGACGGCCTGCTGCACGTCACCGACATCGCGTGGCGGCGCATCAACCATCCCTCCGAAGCGCTGCAGATCGGCCAGTCGGTCAAGGTGCAGGTCATTCGGTTCAACTCCGAAACCCAACGCATCAGCCTCGGCATGAAGCAGCTGGAAGCCGACCCCTGGGAGGGCGTGCAGGCCAAGTATCCGATGGGTACGAAGTTCACCGGCCGGGTCACCAACATCACCGACTACGGCGCCTTCGTGGAACTGGAACCGGGCGTCGAGGGCTTGGTGCACGTCTCCGAGATGAGCTGGACCAAGAAGAACATCCATCCGGGCAAGATCGTCTCCACCAGCCAGCAGGTCGAGGTCATGGTGCTGGACGCCGATCCCGAGAAGCGCCGTATCTCGCTGGGCCTCAAGCAGTGCCTCGCCAACCCCTGGGACGAGTTCGCCCGCAAGTTCCCGGCCGGCACCGAGGTCGAGGGCGAGGTCAAGAACATCACCGAGTTCGGCCTGTTCATCGGCCTTTCCGGCGACATCGACGGCATGGCGCATCTGTCCGACCTGTCCTGGGACAAGCCGGGCGAACAGGCGCTGGCCGAGTACAAGAAGGGCGACATGGTCAAGGCCAAGGTGCTCGACGTCGACATCGAGAAGGAGCGTATCTCGCTGGGCGTCAAGCAACTGGCCAGCGATCCCTTCGAGGAGGCCATGTCCGGCGTCAAGAAGAACGACGTCGTCACCTGCACCGTCACCGCGGTTCAGGAAGGCGGCATCGAGGTCACGGTCAACGGCATGCCGGGCTTCATCCGCCGCGCCGAACTGAGCCGCGACCGCAGCGAGCAGCGTCCCGACCGCTTCGCCCCCGGCGAAAAGGTCGACGCCAAGGTCACCCAGGTCGACCGTGCCACCCGCAAGATGCAGCTCTCCATCAAGGCCCGCGAGGTCCAGGAGGAGAAGAAGGCCATGGCCGACTACGGCTCCTCCGACTCCGGCGCCAGCCTGGGCGATATCCTGGGAGCCGCCATGGAGCGGAAGGCCGCCGCCGAGGCCCGGAAGGCCAAGAAGGGCAAGAAGGACGACGAGGAAGGCGACGAGGACTAAGTCCCCGATGCGGGGCGGTCCGGCGAAGGGCCGCCCCGCGCTTCCCGCGAGGAGACCGCGACATGACGCTTGAAGCGGATCTTATGATCGACAGGCGCCGCCTCAAGCGGCGCCTGATCTTTTGGCGGATACTCGCCATCGCTGCACTTGTGGGCGGGGCGGTGGCCCTGGCCAAGCCGGACCACGGCGACGTGGGCCTCAGGCCCTACGTAGCCCGTCTGGACGTCTCCGGCGTGATCGTCAGCGATCCGGAACGGGACGAGGCCCTGGACGACCTGGCCCGCTCGGACCGGGTCAAGGCCCTGGTCGTCCGCATCGACAGCCCGGGCGGAACGGTGGTGGGGGGCGAATCCCTCTATCGGGGCCTGCGCCGGGTAGCCGCCAAGAAGCCGGTGGTGGCCGTGATGCGGGAGACCGCGGCCTCGGCCGCCTACATGACCGCCCTGGCCGCCGACCATCTGGTGGCCCACGAAGGTACGGTGACCGGTTCCATCGGCGTGCTGCTCCAGCATGCGGACATGACCAGCCTGCTGGACAAGCTGGGCGTCAAGCCGGAAAGCATCAAGAGTGCGCCGCTCAAGGCCCAGCCCAACCCCCTGGAGCCCCTGACCGAGGAAGCCAGGGCGGCGGCCAAGGCGGTGGTGCTCGACATGTACGGCATGTTCGTGGACATGGTGGCGGAACGGCGCGGCCTGGATCGCAAGGCAGCCCTCGGGCTGGCCGATGGACGGGTCTTTACCGGCCGCCAGGCTAAAGCGGAAGGCTTGGTCGACCGCTTAGGGGGCGAACCGGAGGCTCGCACATGGCTGTCCGAGGCTCACGGGATCAAGGAAACCGTCCCCGTCCACGACGTTGAAATCGAACGCAAGGACGGCTTGTGGCGCGAGTTTCTTGATAAAGCGCTTGGAAAATCATGGGGTTCCTCGGGACTGCGGCTTGACGGGCTGGTGTCCGTCTGGCACCCTGTCCTCCATTGACGGACGGCAGTCCCGGGAGGCACCATGACCAAGTCCGAGCTGATTCAGAAATTGGCCGAGGCCAATCCGCATCTCTACCAAAGAGATGTCGAGCGCATCGTGACGACTATTTTCGATGAAATCGCCGACAGCTTGTCTCGCGGCGACCGGGTGGAGCTGCGAGGGTTCGGAGCCTTCTCCGTGAAGGAAAGGGGCGCCCGGTCCGGCCGCAACCCGCGGACTGGCCAGACGGTCAGCGTCGATTCGAAATACATTCCCTACTTCAAGACCGGGAAGGAGTTGCGGATCAAGCTCAACGGCTGATCCGCCCAGCGCATGTTCCGTCTGATCTTCTGGTTGTTTTCCCTGGCGATGATGGTGGTGGTGGTGGCCATGGCGGCGGGCAACCGTGCCTTGGTGACCCTAAACCTAGATCCGGTGCCCTATCTGGTCGACGCGCCGCTTTACATGGTGGTTCTGGCCAGCGTGGCCCTGGGGTTCGTCTGGGGGCTGCTGGCTTCGCTGGCCGCGGTCTTCAAGGCCAAGCGCCGGGCTCACGAAAAGGCCTGGGATGCGGCCAAGGTGCGGCGGGAAAACGCCGACCTGCGCCAGCATATCGAAACCCTGGAGGCGGCGCGCCTTGCCGCCCTGCCGTCTTCACCCCCGGTCCTCAAGCCGTGAAGGCGGCCGATCGCATCTTCGTCGCCCTCGATACCACCTCGGTGGACGAGGCCGGCAGGGTATTCCGCCGGCCTTGATCGCACGCCTTCAATTCAAGGCGGCGACGATTTCCTCGGTCATCTTCTTGGCATCGCCGAACAGCATCATGGTATTGTCGCGGAAGAACAGTTCGTTCTCCACGCCGGCATAGCCGGATGCCATGGACCGCTTGACGAACAGCACCGTTCCCGCCTTTTCCACCTCCAGGATCGGCATGCCGTAGATGGGGCTCTTGGGGTCGGTCTTGGCCGCCGGGTTGGTCACGTCGTTGGCGCCGATGACGAAGGCCACGTCGGCGGTGGTGAATTCGTGATTGATCTCCTCCAGTTCGAAGACCTCGTCGTAGGGCACGTTGGCTTCCGCCAGCAGCACGTTCATGTGCCCCGGCATGCGGCCGGCCACCGGATGGATGGCGTATTTCACCTCGACGCCCGCTTCCTTCAGCTTGTCGCCCATCTCGCGCAGCGCGTGCTGGGCCTGGGCCACCGCCATGCCGTAGCCGGGCACCACGATGACCTTGGAGGCGTTCTTCATGATGAAGGCCGCGTCGTCGGCACTGCCCGACTTGACATTGCCCTTCGGGCCGCCGCCGGCCGCCGCCGGGCCCTTGCCCTCGCCGCCGAAGCCGCCCAGTAGAACGTTGAAGATCGACCGGTTCATGCCGACGCACATGATGTAGCTGAGGATGGCGCCCGACGAACCCACCAGGGCGCCGACGATAATCAGCGCCGGATTGGACAGGGTGAAGCCGATGCCGGCCGCCGCCCAGCCCGAGTAGGAGTTAAGCATCGAAACCACCACCGGCATGTCGGCGCCGCCGATGGGGATGATGATCAGGAAGCCGATGGCGAAGGCGAGCGCCGCCAGGGCCCAGAAGGCGGCGTCCGATTGGGTTGCGATCAACGCCACCACCAGGGCCAGGATAGCCGCCCCGATCAGGGCGTTCAGCTTGTGCTGGTGGGGGAAGACGATGGGATTTCCGCTCATCAACCCTTGCAGCTTGGCAAACGCGATCACCGAGCCCGAGAAGGTCACGGCGCCGATGGCCAGCCCCAGTGCCATCTCGATCAGGCTGCCCGCCTTGATGGCGCCGGGGGTGCCGATGCCGTAGGCTTCCGGATTGTAGAAGGCCGCCGCCGCCACGAAGACCGCCGCCAAGCCAACCAGGGAGTGGAAGGCGGCGACCAGTTGGGGCAGGGCGGTCATGTTGATCCGCCTTGCGATCACCGTGCCGGCCGAGCCGCCGATCAGGATGGCGATCACGATGGCGCCGAAGCTCTTGACGTTGGGGTCCAGCAGCGTGGTGCCGACGGCGATCGCCATGCCGGCGATGCCGAAAAGGTTACCCTGGCGGGCCGAAGTCGGGGAACTCAGCCCCTTGAGCGCCAGGATGAAAAGGACGGACGCCGCGAGATACGCGAAGCCGACGAGTTGTTCGGTCATGGTTCCGCCCCCCTACTTCTTCGTCTTTTTCTTGAACATCGCCAGCATGCGCTGGGTGACGATGAAGCCGCCGAAGATGTTGACCGAGGCCAGGGTCACGGCCAGTAGCCCCATGACCTTGGAAAAGCCCAGGCCGGCCGGTCCGGCCGCCAGCAGGCCGCCGACGATGATCACCGACGAAATGGCGTTGGTGACCGCCATCAGGGGCGAATGCAGGGCCGGGGTGACACTCCAGACCACGTAGAAGCCGACGAAGCACGCCAGCACGAAGACGGTGAACAGGGCGAGGAACGAGTATTCGCTTCCGCCAGCCGCGGCGGCGGGCAGCGTCACCTGGGCGGCTTCCTGGGCCAGCTTGTTGGCGTAGTCGGCCAGCCGGGCAGCCTCGTTGGCGACCCAGGCGGCATGCGAGGAAAACGTCGCGGCGTCCATGTTACTTTCCCTCCCCGGCCAGCTTCGGGTGCACGACCTTGCCGTCCTTGCACACCAGCGTGCCGCCGATGGTTTCGTCGTCCCACTTGATGTCGAGGGCGCCGCCCTCCTTCCTGGCGTGGGGCGTCAGGAAATTGAAAAGGTTCTTGGCGAACAGCGCGCTGGCATCCTTGGGCAGCCGGCCGGGCACGTTGTCGTGGCCGACCAGCTTGACGCCGTGCTTGACCACCACTTTTCCCAGTTGCGACAGCGGGCAGTTGCCGCCGGCTTCCACCGCCAAGTCGACGATCACCGATCCGGCCTTCATGGTCTTGACCATGTCTTCCGTGACCAGCACGGGCGCCGGGCGGCCGGGGATCAGGGCGGTGGTGATGACGATGTCCTGGGACTTGATGTGCTCGGCCACCTTGGCCTTCTGCTTCTCGAAGTACTCGGGCGGCATCTCCTTGGCGTAGCCACCGGAGGTTTCCGCGTTTCTTTCCATCTCGGGGTCGACTTCCAGGAACTTGGCGCCCAGGCTCTTGACCTGCTCCTTGGTGGCCGGACGCACGTCGGTGGCGGTCACCACGGCGCCTAGGCGCCGGGCGGTGGCGATGGCCTGCAGGCCCGCCACGCCTACCCCCATGATGAAGACCTTGGCGGGCGGCACCGTGCCGGCGGCCGTCATCATCATGGGAAAGGCGCTGCCGAATTCACCGGCGGCGTCCAGGACAGCCTTGTAGCCGGCCAGGTTGCTCTGGCTGGACAGGATGTCCATGGACTGGGCGCGGGAAATGCGCGGCATCAGTTCCATGGCGAAGGCGGTCAGGCCGGCATCGGCATAGGCTTCTGCATCGTCCTTGTTGGTCAGGATGTCGAGCTTGGCGGCCAGGATGGCGCCCTTCTTGAAGAGCTTCAGCTCGTCGTCCTCGCCACCGACGATGGGGCGCTGGACCTTCAGCACCACGTCGGCATCCTTCAGGCAGGACTTGGCATCCTTGGCGACGCTTGCCCCGGCGGCCTTGAAATCGTCGTCGGTGAAGGCGGCGGCCAAGCCGGCCCCCTTTTCCACCGAGACCTCGAAGCCGAGGGCGGCGAACTTCTTCACCACCTCGGGCGAAGCGGCGACACGGGTCTCGCCCGGCCGACGTTCCTTCGGTACGGCAATCTTCATGGCGGTTTCCCCCGATGCGGATTGTTCCCGCTTGACGGTCAAACGAACGGCCGGATTGTGCGCGTTCCCAAGCCGGGGCACAAGCCACCTTTTGGTGAGGGCCGCGACGAATATTGCACATCCGCAACGAACACGTTACCCGATCGAACCGGTGAACTGCGATGGTGGATTTGGCGCGGCGGGCTGTGTAACATGGCGGCCATGGCATGGCGCAAGGTACTGTCGTTATTGACATTTCTGGTCATCTCCGCGGCCGGACCGGCGGTCGCGCAGCCGATTCACCTGCGCTACGAGGCCCATTGGGGCGGCCTGCACGCGGCCGATTTCGGGCTCAGCTTCGACGTCGGTCCGGCGGATTACGACAATTGGTTCCGGCTGCGTACCAGAGGCATGACCGACTGGATCGCCCGGCTCGACATCGAGGCCCACGGGCAGGGCCGGGTGTCGGCCGGGCGGCCCCTGGAGGGACGGGCCTACCGGGTCGACTACACCAACCGCTGGCGGTCGCGGACCATGGCGATCCGCTATGACCCCGACGGTGGCGAGGCCCATACGACCCTGGTCACCCATCAGGAGAACGAGCCGGACGAGGACAACGAACTGCCCCGCGAGCATCGGATGGGGGTGCTCGATCCCCTGACCGGGCTGGCGGAGGCGATCCGGCGCCTGCGGGCGCATCTGGAGGCGGACGGCCCGCCCGCCTTCCGGCTGGCGCTGTTCGACGGACGGCGGCGCTTCGACCTGGAAGGCGAGTTCCTGGGCCGCAAGACCCGGAACATCCTGGACCGCCGGCACGAGGTCTACCACCTGCGCCTGACCACCCGCGCCGTGGCGGGATTCAAGGAAAGATTCCGCGGCGTCTGGGACGGCTCCGCCTTCGACGTCTACCTGACCCGCGACGGCCGGTACTTGCCGCTACAGATCGATTCCATCGGGCCGGGCCCGCTGCTCAATCTGGTGGAGGAATGTTCGGGGCGCTGTCCGCTGCCGGTCCCGGAACGCTGACTACTTCCGGCACTCCCGCTCACCGGTAAGGCGGACATTCAGGGCATCGTCCTTCTGGGTGAGTGCGGCGAAGGAACGGGCCACCACGGTGGCGTTTTCCTGGATCAGGACGTTGTCGGGCATCTGCCATTCCAGCATCGCCGAACGGCAGCTGTCGCAGGAATTCAGCAGCACCGGGTTCCCTTGCTTGTTGGCGGCAAGCGTCAGGCAGGTCTTGGCCGCGGCCTCGGGGGCCGCCGTGGAACTGGGCGCGCAGGCCTGATCTCCCACCACCCGCACCTTGTTGGCGCCCTTGAGGGGCAGGGGCAGCTTGGACCGTTCCGCCAAGGTGTAGCTGCGGGCGACCGGCGTTCCGGCGCCGGGGCGCGTGACCTCGATCTTGGCGACCCGGCAGCTATCGCAGGCGTTGACCAAGGTCCGGCCGTCGGCGGCGTCGACCATCAGGACGCATTGGATGGCCTCGGCCGGACCGGTGGCGGTTATGGCAAGAACGGCCGCGAGAAGGCTCTTGCGTAGGAGAGTGACCATGTTCATGCCGCCACTATGGCGCCTGCATGGTTAACGCCTCCCTAACGCCGTCCCTGCGTCAACTCACGAAATGATACTGATTCGTGAATATGTAACAAACGACTCCCACTTATATATCGCAGCGTGTATATTAAAAATATGGTGCCGACTCGATTGGTTTCCGTAGGCGGCATGGATCGGGGGATGTCATCATGTTTGCTGGCGCGTTGTCCGGCTGCCCACAGCTTCCGAAGGAGCTTGCCCAGGCCGAATGGGCGGCGCTGTGCGAACGGCGCCGGCAGGCGGGCCGGCCGGCCGAAGAAGACCTCGCGGGATTGGCGATTTCCGGCGGGGGCATCCGGTCGGCGTCCTTCGCCCTGGGGGTCATCCAGGCCCTGCACCGCTTCGGGCTGTTCAAGCGCTTCGACTATCTGTCGACGGTGTCGGGCGGCGGCTACACGGGAAGCTGCCTGACCGTCAACCTGGTCAAGGGGGACGGGAGCTTTCCCTTCGGTCACGAAGCGGGCAAGGACGAATCCCCCCTGTTCCGCCACCTGCGCGACAAAGCCGCCTACCTGACGCCCAAGTCCTTGCTGGAAGCCGCGCGCATGCCCGCCCTGGCGCTTTACGGCATGTCCGTCAACTTCCTCGCCCTGCTGCCCATCGTCCTCTTCCTGGCTTGGTTCACGGCCCTGGTGTCCAAGGGCTTCCTGGAACCTGCCCTGCATTCGGAAACCATGGCGATTCCCATCGAAACCAAGCGGGTTTGCGGGGGAAAGATGAACGGCGACTGCCAGATCGCGCTACGGATACCTTGGGAACTGGGCTGGGTCGCCAAGGACGAACGGATTCCCAATCTGGCGTTGACCGATATACCGGCCGGAGTCCGGATCCTGCGCGGCACCGAAACCGTTTCGGTTCGGACCGATCGCGGCTGGGCCGACTTCTACGCCACCGACGCGATCCCGGACGTGGCGCTCGACGGCGATCTCATGCTGGCCGTTCCCCGCGGCATGGTCGGGGATTTCAGCCTCCGGGCGACGGTCTGGCCGAAGGACTACCCCCTTGGGGAGAACCCTCATACCAGACTGCACGACGTCACGGTCAGACTGGTCGCCTACGCCCTGGGGCCCTTCCTCTCTGCCATCTTGCTCTATCTGGTGGCCGCGGCCTTGGCGCGTTTCGGGGCTGTCCCGGCCCGTGGAAACTGGCGCTGGCTGGCCCGCGATAGGGCGTCACGCTATATTCTCGCCCTGGGTTTCCTGCTGTCGCTGGCCTTCATGGCGGCGGCCGTCCAGCCCCTGGCGATCTACCATTTCGACGTGCTGGCGGAAAAGCTCGCCACCCCCTCGCCGGTCGGCGACGCCGGCAAGCTTTCCGCTGTCGTCACCGCGCTGGGAGCCCTTCTGGCCTCCCCGTTCCTGCAGGGGTTCCTCGACCGCAAGCCCTCGCTGGCCTCGAAGGTCGCCGTCGCCGTCATCGGCGTGCTGGGGCCGTTGACACTCTGGCTACTCTACCTGAACGCGACCCGCTGGGCCTTGGCCCCGGAAAGCGTGCCTGACACCGTCAAGGCGATCTGGAAAGGGATCGCGGCCCCCCTGGGATTGGCCGAGGTCAAACTCGGCATCTGGCCCTACCTCATCGTGGCGGTGATGTTGTCCTGGACGATGGGACGACTGTTCGATGCCAATCAGACCTCGCTGCACCGCTTCTACCGCGACCGCCTGAGCAAGGCCTTCCTGTTCTTCCTGGGGGCGGACGGCAAGGTGCATCACGACGACGACTTGGCGCTGAGCGCGGCCAACAGCCCTTGCGCCCCTTACCACCTGGTCAATACGGCGGTGAACCTGCAGGCCTCCCGCCAAGCCAACCCGCGCGGACGCAACGCCGAACCCTTCCTGTTCAGCCCCCGTTACGTCGGCTGCCCGACCACCGGCTATATCGAGACTCCCCTCATGGAAGCCGAGGATTCCCACGTCAACCTGGGGACGGCGATGGCGATCTCGGGGGCGGCCTTCTCGCCCAACATGGGCAACCAGACCCGGCCGCTGCTGACCTTCCTGCTCAGCCTGCTCAACGTGCGCCTCGGCTACTGGCTGCCCAATCCGGAATTCGTTCGCCGGAAGGCCGCCAAGCCCGCCTGGCGGCGCCGGCTCGAAAACATCCTGGGGATGTTGCCGGGGGGCAAGCTGATCCGCGGCCATCCGGGGATGACGTATCTGGTCCGCGAGATGATGGGCACCCTCGACGAACGGTCCCGCTTCGTCAACGTCTCGGACGGCGGCCATATCGAGAACCTGGCGCTTTACGAACTGCTGCGCCGCGAATGCCCGCTGATTCTCGCCATCGACGGCGAGGAGGACGGGAACTACACCTTCGAGGGACTGGCCAACGCGGTGCGCCTGGCGCGTATCGACTTCGGCATCATGATCGACATCGACGTCGAACATCTGCGCCCCGGTCCCGGCCCCGAGGTGGCGGAGCGCCGCCCCTGCTGGGACCGCGAGGGCATGAGTCAAGTCCATTTCGCGGTGGGGACCATCCACTACCGCGAGGGCAGGACGGGCCTCCTGCTCTACGTCAAGTCGTCGCTGACCGGCGACGAGGACATCCATATCCAGGAATACCGCTGCAAGAACCCCGACTTCCCGCACCAGACGACCATGGACCAGTTCTTCGACGAGGCCCAGTTCGAGGCCTACCGGGCGCTCGGCCACCATGTCGGCAAGGAGGTCTTCTCGGGGAACGAGGACGAGCGGCTGAGGAAGATCGTACAGGCCGGCGGGGGCGCTACGCCCACCGCCATGCATTGGAAAGCCCGATTGATGGGCGAAAGATAGGGGAGGATGTAAATGAGGACGGCAATTCGACTGGCGGCGGCGTTGATGGCGGTGGGGTTGGGGGGGTGCGGCACCACGGGCACCGGTTTCCTGGCGGACCAGATCGTCCATCCGACCAATGACCTCATGGCCCAGCGATGTAACACCGCTGGTTTCAAGATCGTCGACGGAAGGATGGACCTGGGGACTGAGATCGAGAAGGCGGCCAAGAATCGCCAACTCACCGTCCTGGTGGACAAGTTCCTGGACTGCATACTGGTCGACGTTCCCGATGACCATGCGGCGGCCAACGAGCTCAAGCTGTTGCGCGGCCATGTGGCCCTCGCCTTGACCGCCACCTACGGGGCGTTCAATGGCAGCGGGGCGTTGGCCGATTTCGGTGAAGTGGATTTCCGTGCCACGAGCAAGGCCAAGGAACAGTCCGCCCTGATGCTGTCCCATATCGAACGGGCGGAAGACTACCTGCGCAGAGCCAGCAAAGTACCCGGCCTGGCCCAGTTCCAGACTCCTCCTTCCCAGGCCGACAGCCTCTCCGACGAGATGCAGCGGGTGAAAAAGGACTATCGGGTCCTATCCGTCCTCCGGGTCGCGGTGGATGCGGAACGGCCGACCATCGAACGCGCACGCGGTATCGTCATCGACGTCATCGCCGCAGCGGCTAGCCCGACAGCAGGCGCCCTCCAGGGGATCGTCCAGGACGGCTTCAATGCCATGCTGAAGAATGCGGTGATGGATACTCTCGGCCGCGACTTCCTGGCCGATGCCCAGGATGCGCTTCAAAAGATCAAGGAGAAGAAAACCGTAGATGCCACCGACTGGGCTTGGGGCGACAAACTGCTGAAGCGCGCCTGCGCACGCCTCGCCGAAACCGGCGACGTCACGCCCCATTGCGTGCCTTAGCCACCTAGGCTTCATGGAGGGGGAATCGAGGTATGCAGATCCTTGACGCCATCGTCGCCTTCGCGCTGACGATGCTCATCATGTCGATGATCGTGGCCGCGGTGGTGGAAGGCCTTCATCAGGCTGGAGGGTTGCGCAAGCGCGGGATGCGCTCCTTCCTGGAGGCGTTGTACGACAATGTCCTGTGGCAGCGTTTCAAGGCCATCGAAGGCAAGAAGGACAGCGAGCAGAAGGAGGAACGACAAAAGTTCGTTGACCTCGTCGTGAGAAGCCGGGGGATATCCTCTTCGATTCCACGGCGCCAGGATTGGATCGCCAAGCTGACCGGACTGGGCGATCCCGCGGTCATCTCGCTGACGACCGTGCAATTCGCCGAACGCCTGGCCATGACCGACGTGGGAAAAGCCCTCGGCAAGGCCGGCCAGAAGCAAGGAGAGAAGTTCCTGGAGGAGCAAGTCAATTTCGTTCTCCGGGCCTTCGATAGTGTCGGCGAGGAAGGGCGCGACCATTTCAAGGGAAGGGCGCAGGCCATATCCATGGCCGTGGCGATTGTCCTGGCCTTCCTATTCAACATCGACGCGGCCAGGCTGTTCATGGGGTTCGTGCGCGATCCCGCCCTGGTTGCGACCTGGGTGAAGGAGGGGCAAACGATCCTGGCGCATACCGCCGATATCCAGAAGCGTCAGGAAACCTCGGGACAGAAGAACCTGCCGCTTCCCGACGCCGGCAAAGCCCCGGCGTCGAAGGACGGTCTTCCTGCCGCGTCGGCGAGCGGCTTCGACGATGCGGCACGCCGCCTGAACGACGTCTCGGAACGCATGCTGCGGGCCGCGGACGATGGTCTTCCCATCGGTCCCCTGTATTACCCGTTCTGCCAGCGCGACACCTCCGGGCAGTTGAGGGACCCGACCTGCAAACGGATTCTCGCGGAAATTCAGGAAAGGCAGCCTCGAAGTAACGGGGCTGCCACCCCAACTCCCAAGGCCATCAAAGGCGAACATGACACGGGAATTCCAGCCCCCGGATTTTTGGCGATCCTGGCCGTCGATTGGGGGACGGCTGCCAAATGGGCGACGATGACTTTGCTTGCGGGCCTGCTGATCGGGTTGGGGGGGCCGTTCTGGTACGAACGCCTGCTTGCCTTCAGCAAGATTTCGCGGGTGGCCTCCGCCCTTGGCACGGTTCTGGACCGCTTCAAGAAGCCTGCGGAAGAAGGCAAGGACTCTGTCAACGCACCGCCTCCGGGAGGGCCGAAGGCACCCGAGCCAAAGTCGGTCTTCGAGGCGTTCAAAGCTGTCTACGACGTTCACCATGGCCCGATCATCGAAGGCACGGCGGCCAAGGCTGCCGCGGGCGGAAAATCCGACACCGAGCAGGGAGGATGACATGTTGTTCGTGACCAACCGATCATTCAATGAGGGGAAGATAAGTCCGGAGCCGGGAGAGACCAGGACGGTGACGTTCGATGGCGAGAACATCGAGCCGGGGTCTGCGGTATTCTTCTGTGAGCGTACCGATGCGAATGATTACACGGAAATAGGCAGTCTTGAATTTCTTCGGCGTCTCAAAGAGGCTCCGGAAAGGCAGGTCCTTCTATACATCCATGGCTTCAACAATCAGCCGGAAGAAGATATCTTTCCGCGCGCGAAGGCCCTTCAAGACTTGTGCGACAGTGCCGGAAGGGGTGAGATCAAGGTCGTTCCCCTGATTTGGCCCTGCGACAATGACGTTGGGGTTATCAAGGACTATTGGGACGATCAGGAATCCGCCGACCAGAGTGCTTTCGCCTTCACCCGCGTGCTCGGGAAATTCTTGGATTGGCGAGGCAAGCAAGGGCTGGAAGATGACGCCTGCTACAAGCGCATCAACGTTCTCGCGCATTCGATGGGAAACCGGGTTCTGGGCCGCACCCTGACCCGCTGGACGGAAGTCTATGGGCCGGTACCGCGCATCTTCCGCAATGTCTTTCTGTTCGCCGCCGATATCCCGAACGAAGCCCTGGAAGAAGGTCGGGAAGGATTCCAGGTTTCCCAGTCGGCTCGCAACGTGGCGGTCTATTTCGCCGGCGACGATCTGGCTATGCCGGCCAGCAAGGTCGCCAACTTGAAGAACAAGATCATCACCGCCCGGCTCGGCCATACGGGGCCGCAAAACATGGAACGGGTCGGGCGTAATGTCTTCGCGGTGGACTGCGATGACATCAACAGCTTTTACGACACTCCCAAAGGGCACGCCTACTTCCTTCACGCCGGTGGCGGGGTGGAGCCGGGCGCTGCCTTCAAGCATATGTTCCATGCCCTGGCCACGGGCCGCGTAGATGCCGATCCCACGACCAGGATGCGGGTGCTGAGCCGCAACTACGAGCCCCCAGCCCAAGGCTGAGGCGTCGTCAGGCGATTTCGAACACCCCGTCGATCTCGACGGCGGCGTTCAGGGGCAGGGACGGGGCGCCGACCGCGAAGCGGGCGTGGCGCCCCGCCTCGCCGAAGACCTGGGCCAACAGGTCGGAAGCGCCGTTGACCACCTTGGGCTGGTCAAAGAAGTCGGCCGTGCCGGCGACGAAGGCCGCCAGCTTGACCACCCGCCGCACCCGGTCCAGGTCGCCGGCACAGGCGGCGGCGGCCTGTGCGATCAGGTTGATGGCGCAGAGCCGGGCCGCCTGGTAGCCTTCCTCGATCCCCAGGTCGGCGCCCAGCCGCCCCTTGTAACGGATTTCGCCGGCCACCATGGGCAACTGGCCGGACACGAACAGCAGGTTCCCGACCGCTACGAACGGCACGTAATTGGCCGCCGGGGCAGGGGCGGGCGGCAGATCGATCCCCAGGTCTTTCAGGCGGGCGGCGACGGTTCCGGTCATCGGCTGGATTCCTTTCCGCTGATCTCCATCCGGATAATGACGGGCCGCTCGCGGAGCGTCCATAGGCGGCGCAAATTTTTTGCCGCCGGGGCCGGGACTGTGGTAATTCTTGCCAAAGAACACAAGGCGGCGCGCAGGCCGTCAACGGGCGGAAGGGCCTTTCCGGAACCACCATGCGGGTCATCATCATCGACGACAACCGGACGAACCTGCTTCTGTTTCAGGGGCTGGTCTCCCAGTTGGCGGGATGCGAATCCCTCACCTTCGACGATCCTCTGAAGGCCATCGACTGGTGCACCGACAACGGCGCCGATCTGGTGCTTACCGACTACATGATGCCGGAAATGGATGGGCTGGAAGTGATCGCCCGCATTCGGCGGATGAATGGCATGGGCGACGTGCCGATCGTCATGGTGACGACCACCGACCTGAAGGAAATCCGCTACGAAGCCTTGCAGCGCGGCGCCACCGACTTCCTCAACAAGCCGGTCGACGCCACCGAGTTCATGGCCCGCATGACCAACCTTCTGGAACTGCGGCGCAACCAGATCCGCCTGAAGGACCGCGCCTCCTGGCTGGCCGAGGAAGTGGCCAAGGCCACCGCCACCCTGGTCGAGCGCGAGAACGAGATCATCTGGCGCCTGTCGAAGGCCGCGGAATACCGCGATCCCGAGACCGGCGCCCACATCCTGCGTATGGCCAACTACTGCCGCCTGATCGCCGAGCAGATGCAGCTGCCCTGGGAGCAGGAGGACATGATCTTCCGCGCCGCCCCCATGCACGACATCGGCAAGGTGGGCATCGTCGACGAAATCCTGCTGAAGCCCGGCCGCCTGACGCCGGAGGAATTCGAGACCATGAAGGACCACACGCGGATCGGCCAGGCGATCCTGCAGAACAGCCCGTCGCAACTGCTCGCGGTGGCGGCCGAAATCGCCATCTCCCACCACGAGAAGTTCGACGGCAGCGGCTATCCCCGCGGCCTCAGGGGCGAGGAAATCCCGTTGGGCGGGCGCATCGTCGCGGTGGCCGACGTCTTCGACGCCCTCACCTCGGCCCGCCCCTACAAGGAGCCCTGGTCGGTGGAACAGGCCTCGGACTACATCCGCGAGAATACCGCCCGTCATTTCGATCCGCAGTGCGTCGACGCCTTCTTCCAGCGCTTCCCCGAAGCCCTGTCCATCCGGGACCGCTACAAGGACTGATCTTCCACCAGATCCCGGTAGGCGTGCCAAGTGGCATAGCCCAGCAGCGGCATCGCGAAGGCCAGGCCGACGAAGAAGGTTGCCAGCCCGCAAAGGGCGATGAAACCGACCGTCAGTCCCCAACCCAGCATGGCGCCACGGTTTTCCGCCACCGCGCGGACGCTGGTTCGGATGGCCGTCACGACATCTACCGGCCGATCGTGCAGCAGCGGGATCGATACCGCTGCGATGGAAAAAACGGCAAGGGACAGGATGACGCCCACGCTCACCCCGGCCAGCAGAAAGGTCGCTCCTTGCGGCGAAGCCACCAGGTCGACCAGGAAGGTCTCCAGGCCCGGCGGCGAGCGACCGTAGAAGGCGGCGAACAGGAACAGGGCGATTTCCAGCCAGGCCATGTAGGCCAGGGCCAATACCATGCCCATGGCTGCCAGGGGGCCGGGATGGCGCAGGCAGGTGGCGAGGACGAGACGCAAGGCGAGCGGCGCTCCGGACTCGCGCCGCCTGGCCACCTCATAGAAGGCCACGGCCCCCATGGGCGCCACCAGCAGGAAGCCACCCGCCATGGCCGGAATCAGAGAACCCAGGCCGGCTTCGGAAAGGCCGATGGCGAGGACCCAGCTCGCCGCGACGAACAGGCCGCCCAGCGTCAGGCTGATGCCCGGGGTGGCCTTGAAGTCCGCCCAGGCCCGGACGAGCCAAGTCATGCTGCGGTCGACGCTCACCTGCCGGATGGTGATTTCCCTTGCCGGATCGCGGCCGGGGGCCGCCTCCATGGGCACGTTGGCATGCATGGCACTCTCCTTGTTTGTGGTCAGTTGCCCCACCAATAGACCCAGGTGAACAGGAACAGCCAGACCACGTCGACAAAGTGCCAGTACCACTCGGCGGCCTGGAAGCCGACCGGATGGATCTTGGGATCGTCGAAGTGGCCGGCTCGCGCTCGGCCCAGGCAGACGGACAGAAAGACCACGCCCACGAAGACGTGGAAGCCATGGAACCCCGTCGCCATGTAGAAGGTCGAGGGATAGATGCCTTCGCCAAAGCCGAAGGCGGCCTCGCCGTATTCATGGATTTGAAGTGCCAGGAAGGTGACGCCCAGCAAGATCGTGGCCACCAAGCCAGCCGTCAGACGGGTCCGGCTTCCCCGGGTGCGGGCATGGTCGGCCCAGATCAGGGTGCCGCCCGACGACAGGAGGATCAGCGTATTAAGGAACGGAATACCCCAGGTGGGAAGGCTCTGGATACCCTCGGGCGGCCAAACCTTCATGCCGGGATTGATGCCCAGCGCATTGAAGAAGAAGGCCCAGAAGAAGGCGACGAAAAACATCACCTCGGAGGCAATGAACAGCCCCATGCCGATTCTCAGGCCGTGGCGGACCGGCTCGGTATGGGCCTTGTCGCGGATCGCCTCACGCACCACGTCGCGCCACCAGCCCGCCATGGTGAGAACCACCAGTCCGGCACCCGTCGCCAGCACCCAGGCGATCTTGTCGTGCATGTAGAGGATGCCGCCCACGGCCAGCATGAAGGCGCTCGCCGCACCCACCGCCGGCCAAGGGCTGGGCGCCACCAGATGGTAGGGGTGCTTGTGGGTATGGGCGGTCGACATGGCGCGGCCCTCCTCGGGTTCAGCCCTTGGCGCGGAAGAACGTGTAGGACAGGGTGATGGTCTTCACGTCGCGGGTCTCGGGATCGTCGCTAATGGCAGGGTCGACGAGGAACTGGACCGGCATGTCCAGGCCTTGGCCGCCTTCCAGGCGCTGTTCGGTGAAGCAGAAGCATTCCACCTTGGTGACGTAAGATGCGGCCTTCATCGGCGTCACGTTGAATGTGGCCGTGCCGACGATGGGGGTGCTGCCGGTGTTCTCGGCCCGGTAAAAGGCCAAGCCCGTCTCGCCGGCCTTGAGCCGCAGTTCCTTCTGCAACGGCTGGAAGCGCCAGGGCAGGCCCCCGGCCACGTCCGCGTTGAAACGGATGGCGATCGCAGGCCCGGCAGTTGGCAGAACGGCGGGCTCGGCCAGACGGTCGACGCGCGGCGTCCCGCCGTAGCCGGTCGCCTGGCAGAACAGGCGGTAAAGCGGTACCGAGGCGAAGGCCAGCCCCACCATCCCCAGCCCCAGGACGCCCAGCAGAGAAGCGGTGGCGGCGTTGCGCATGGCTCATTCCGCCGGCAAGGGGTGGACGTGGCGAAGGTCCGGCGGCTCGTCGAAGCAATGAACCGGCGGCGGCGAACCGACCGTCCATTCCAAGGTGGTCGCCCCGGCCCCCCAGGGATTGTCGGCCACCTTGGCCGGGTCGCGGAAGGTACGCCAGACGATGACCAGGAACAGCACCGCCCCGGCGGCCGAGATGTAGGAACCGATGGACGCCACCATGTTCCAGCCGGCGAAGGCGTCCGGATAGTCGGGAATGCGGCGCGGCATGCCGGCCAGTCCGAGGAAATGCATGGGGAAGAAGGTCAGGTTGACCCCGACGAAGGTCATCCAGAACTGAATACGGGCCAGCCCTTCCGGGTACCGGTGCCCGGACATCTTGCCGATCCAATAGAAGAACCCCGCGAACATGGCGAAGACGGCGCCCAGGCTGAGCACGTAGTGGAAATGGGCCACCACGTAGTAGGTGTCGTGCAGCACCACGTCGACGCCGGCATTCGCCAGCACCACGCCGGTTACTCCGCCCACGGTGAACAGGAAGACGAAGCCGACGGCCCACAGCATGGGCGTCTTGAACTCGATGGAACCGCCCCACATGGTGGCGATCCAGCTGAAGACCTTGATGCCGGTGGGCAGGGCGATCAGCATGGTCGCCATGATGAAGTAGGCCCGCGTGTCGACGCCCATGCCCACGGTGAACATGTGGTGGGCCCAGACCACGAAGCCGATGGCACCGATGGAAACCATGGCGTAGACCATGCCCAGGTAGCCGAACACCGGCTTCTTCGAGAAGGTGGCGATCACCTGGCTGACGATGCCGAAGGCCGGCAGGATCATGATGTAGACTTCCGGGTGGCCGAAGAACCAGAACAGGTGCTGGAACAGCAGCGGATCGCCGCCGCCGGCCGGATCGAAGAAGGTGGTGCCGAAGTTGCGGTCGGTGAGCAGCATGGTGATGGCGCCCGCCAGCACGGGCAGGGACAGCAGCAGCAGGAAGGCGGTCACCAGGATCGACCAGACGAACAAAGGCATGTCGTGCATCCGCATGCCGGGTGCCCGCATGTTGACGATGGTGGTGATGAAGTTGATCGCCCCCAGCACCGACGACACCCCTGCCAGGTGCAGGCTGAGGATGGCGAAATCCACCGCCGCCCCGCCGTGGGCGGTCCCGCCGCTGAGAGGAGGATAGAGCGTCCAGCCGGTGCCCGGCCCGGCTCCCGAGAAGGCCGCCAGCCCCAAGAGGACGAAGGATGGCGGCAGCAGCCAGAAGCTGATGTTGTTCATGCGCGGAAACGCCATGTCGGGCGCCCCGATCATCAGGGGCACGAACCAGTTGCCGAAGCCGCCGATCAGGGCCGGCATCACCACGAAAAAGACCATGATGAGCCCGTGGGCGGTGACCAGCACGTTGTAGAACTGGAAATCGCCGTCGATCACCTGGATACCGGGCTGGGCAAGTTCCATGCGGACGACCACCGACATGGCACCGCCGATCAGGCCGGCCAGGATGGCGAACGCCAGGTACATCGTGCCGATGTCCTTGTGGTTGGTGGAAAAGAGCCAGCGGGTGACGAAAGCCATGGCGCGGACCTCCCTCTAATCGGCGGCGGCCAGGCGGCGATGGACCGCCTCGGCGCGCTTCTCGGCCAACCAGGCCTCGAATTGCGGCCGGGGCACCGCCTCGATGGCGATGGGCATGAAGCCGTGCAGCACGCCGCACAGCTCCGAACATTGGCCGTAGTAGACCCCCGGCCGTTCGATGCGCATCCAGGTTTCGTTGAGCCGGCCGGGCACGCTGTCGGTCTTAATGCCAAGGGCCGGCACGGCCCAGCTGTGGATGACGTCGTCGGAAGCCAGCAGGACGCGGATGTCGGTCTGCACCGGCAGCACCACCCGCCGGTCGGTTTCCAGCAGGCGCTTCTGGCCGGGCTGGAGATCGTCGGGCTGGATCATGAAGGCGTCGAAGGCGACGTCTCCCCGGTCGGGATAGGTATAGGACCAGTACCACTGGTGGCCGGTGACCTTCAGGGTCATGTCGGCGCCCTTGGTCTTGTCCATATAGTAGAGCAGGTCGAGGGACGGACCGGCGATGGCGATCAGGATCAGCGCCGGAATGGCGGTCCAGGCGATTTCCAGCCGGCTGTTGTGGGTGACCGTCGACGGCACCGGGTTGCGCCCGGCGCGGTAGCGCCAGATCACCCAGCCCAGCAGTCCCATGACGAACAGCACGATGACGGTGACGATAGCGGTCAGGAAGCCGTGCAGGCCGGCGATCCGAGCCATGACCGGCGAGGCCGGTTCCTGCAGGCCCATCTGCCAGGGCCGTGGTTCGGCGGCGGTGGCGGCCTGGACGAGAAGAAGGAAAAGGGCGGAACTGACCCCCGCGAAAGCCTTGGCGACCATGGCCTTGCCTCCCAGGTCGGCCCCGCGCCGGGGCACGCGTCTCCCCTTGCGCGGGAAGGACTCATGCAACTCGATTGCAATTGCATATTGGGCGGGCAA
The DNA here is from genome assembly GCA_039908345.1 of Magnetospirillum sp. WYHS-4. NCBI lineage: Bacteria > Pseudomonadati > Pseudomonadota > Alphaproteobacteria > Rhodospirillales > Rhodospirillaceae > Magnetospirillum > Magnetospirillum sp. WYHS-4. Next base: position 4,557 of record JAMOBD010000044.1, on the reverse strand, counting down.
GTTCGGCTTGCAAGAGGGACGGAGACGAGTCCGCGCTTAGCGGGCCTTGGCCGGGGGATCGAAGAAGTAGAGCATTTCGACGGAAACCCGGCGTGCCGGGCCGGGAAGGCGGGTGGGGAAGGCACCGTCGGAGGCCCGGTTGCGGGGGCTGTCGCCTTGCGGTTGGCGCGCGGAGGTGGTGCGGATGTCGTCGGTCATGGCGAGGGATCTTTCTCGGACGCCTTGGTTTTGTTTCTTACCTGGGCATCATAGAAGGCGACCGTGAATCCATCGTTAATCGTCCGCCACCCGACCGCGATGCGCATTCAGAAGTGAACCGCGCGCCCCCAGGCGTCGAGCACACTTTCGTGCATCATCTCCGATAGCGTCGGATGCGGGAAGACGGTGTGCATCAGATCGGCTTCGGTGGTTTCCAGGGCTTGGGCGATGGCGAAGCCCTGGATCATCTCGGTGACCTCGGCCCCGACCATGTGGGCGCCCAGCAGTTCGCCCGTCTTGCCGTCGAACACCGTCTTGACCAAGCCTTCCGGCTCGCCGAGGGCGATGGCCTTACCGTTGCCCTGGAAGGGGAAGCGGCCGACGCGGACCTCATGGCCCAGGTCGCGGGCCTTCTTCTCGGTCAGGCCGACGCTGGCGATCTGGGGCCGGCAGTAGGTGCAGCCCGGAATGCGGCGGGGGTCGATGGGGTGCAGGCCGGCGATGCCGGCGATCTTCTCGACGCAGAGGATTCCTTCATGGCTCGCCTTGTGGGCCAGCCAGGGCGGTCCCGCCAGGTCGCCGATGGCATAGACGCCGGGCTCGCCCGTGCGGCACCATTCGTCGGTGACCACATGGGTCTTTTCCACCTTGATGCGGGTGCCTTCCAGGCCGATGTCTTCCACGTTGCCGACGATGCCGACGGCGGAAATCACTCGTTCGACCTCGATCTCGGCCGATTTGCCGCCCTGGTCGATGATGGCGGTGACCGTATGGGCGCCCTTTTTCAATTCCTTCACCGTGGCTCCGGTGAGAATGACCATACCCTGCTTTTCCAGGGCCTTGCGGGCGAAGGCGGCGATTTCCTCGTCTTCGGCCGGCAGCACCTGGGGCAGCATCTCGACCACCGTGACCTTGCTGCCCAGGCTGTTGTAGAAGCTGGCGAACTCGATGCCGATGGCGCCCGATCCCACCACCAGCAGGGACTTGGGCAGGCTGTCGGGGACCAGGGCCTCCTTGTAGGTCCAGACGAACCGGCCGTCCGGCTCCAGGCCCGGCAGGACACGGGCCCGCGCCCCGGTGGCGAGCAGGATGTGCCTGGCGGCAAGGGGAGGGCTGCCCTCCACGGCCACCTTGCCGGTCCCGGCCAGGCGGGCGTGGCCGGTGAAGACCGCCACCTTGTTCTTCTTCAGCAGGTGGCCGACGCCCATGTTGAGCCGCTTGGCGACCCCGCGCGAGCGTTCGACGATCTTCTTCAGATCGAAACCGATACCGTCGGCGGACAGGCCGTAGGCGGCTGCGTGCTTGAAGTGCTCGTAGACTTCGGCCGAACGCAGCAGGGCCTTGGTGGGGATGCAGCCCCAGTTGAGGCAGATGCCCCCCAGGTGCTGCTTTTCCACCAGGGCGGTCTTCATGCCCAACTGGGCGGCGCGGATGGCGGCCACATAGCCGCCCGGCCCGCCGCCGATGATGACGATGTCGAAGGAGGTGTCGGTCAATGAAGGAATCCTCTCGCTAGAGGCTTGTTCCGGATGGCGCTGGTTATTTTTTCCGGTTGGATCGGCGTTTTCTTGATTGGCCTTGCGGAGGAACGGGGGAAGGACTGGGCGCCGTGGCCTCTTTCTTGTGCAAGTGTCGAACCGATCCGACAAATGAAGGAACCATCGCCACCGCTGCTGCGCCAACCAGAGAGCAGGCAACGATCACCTGATTGTGCATCGCCAGGAAGATAGCGCCTCCGATCAGGGTAATTGCAATAGCAAACCCCATGATGACGCCCTGTCCATGGGACCGGATTTCAGCATTCAGGCGCGCTGTAGCCCTATGATTGCGCTCCTGTTGCTCGAACTCGGCCATCGTGACTATACGGTCGGCTAAACCCGGTTGGATGTCTTCGTATGCTCGCAGGTAGGTGGGAGGGGGAAGGGGGCCGGAAAACAGCTCAGCCCCGAGAACGGCCTCGACCCGCTTTAAGACAAGTTCGCTCTTTTCCTTGCCGACAATCGGCTCGAGAGCTTCCTCGATTTTCGACTCGAGATCGCCAGGTATGGCTGGGTCCATGAGGAGGTTCCCCATGGCCGAATCATTGGCCTCGGCCTCTGTCTTCGAGGGGTGGGAACGTTCAGGAGCCGTTTTCATGGATGATCCGAAGTGCCGATTGGAAATCGCTTCCGATTGCCTTCCAATCGTCCCGGAATCCGCCTTCCTCGATACGCGAAGGCACGAAGCGTGGGCTGGAAAGCAATACGACCATGGCACCAAGCCCCATCACGAAGCCCTGCAAAAAGAAGAGCCTAGAGGGTGTCTCGGTCAATCCTCGGATCATCGACGGCCTGGGCATATTGCCTCCAAATCCGTGATCATCATATCGTTCATCGGGACCATGGTGTCAACATCCGCCTCTTGAGTATTCCTCACAGCATCATGGACAAGGGGTCTTCGACGAACCCTTTGAAGGCGGCGAGGAAATCGGCTCCCACGGCGCCGTCCACCGAACGGTGGTCGACGGAAAGCGTGCAGGTCATCACCGTGGCGATGGCGAGGGCGTTGCCATCCACCACCGGCCGCTTCTCGCCCGCCCCCACCGCAAGGATGCAGGACTGGGGCGGGTTGACGATGGCCGAAAACTCCTTCACCCCGTACATCCCCAGGTTGGAGATGGTGAAGCCGCCGCCCTGGTAGTCCTCGGGCATCAGCTTGCCGTCCTTGGCCCGCGCCGACAGGGCCTTGATCTCGGCCGAAAGGGCGGCCAAACCCTTGGCGTCGGCATTGCGGATCACAGGCGTAATCAGGCCGTTGGGGGTGGCGACGGCGACCGAGACGTCGACCCGGTCGTAGCGGCGCACCGCTTCTTCGGTCCAAGTGGCGTTGGCGTTCGGGACCTTCTTCAAGGCCAGCGCCACGGCGCGCACCACGAAATCGTTGACCGTCAGCTTGTAGTCGGCCCCGGCGCGGCCGTTGAACTGCTGGCGCAGGTCCAAAAGCCGGTCGATGCGGCAGTCCACGGTCAGGTAGAAGTGGGGGATGGTCTGCTTGGCTTCCAGCAGGCGGCGCGCGATGGTCTTGCGCATCATGCTGTTGGGCTGTTCGGTGAAGGGCGTGCCGAAGTCGGCGGCCGGGGGCACCGGGGCCGGGGGCGGTACCGCCTTGGGGATCGCGACAGGCGTCGGCGGGGCTGCCTTGGCCTTGTCCAGGTCGCGCCGGACGATGCGGCCGCGCGGGCCGCTGCCGGGGACGGTGGCCAGGTCGATTCCCGCTTCCTTGGCGAGGCGGCGGGCGAGCGGGCTGGCGACGATGCGGGTCATGGGCGTCTTCCCCTCGTTCAGCGATAGCAGACGGCCTTGGCCGCCTTCACGATGTCGGCGACCTGGGGCAGGGCCAGCCTTTCCAGGTTGGCGGCATAGGGCATGGGCACGTCGGCGCCCGTCACCCGCAGCACCGGGGCGTCCAGGTGGTCGAAGGCCTGCTCCATCATGATCGCCGCCAATTCGGCGCCGATGCCGGCGTAGGCCCAGCCTTCCTCGACCGAGACCAACCGGTTGGTCTTGGCGACCGATGCCACCAGGGTCGCGGTGTCCAGCGGCCTGAGGGTGCGCAGATTGACGACCTCGGCGGCGATGCCTTCCTTGGCCAGGTCCTCGGCGGCGGCCAGGGCCACGCCCACCATGCGCGAGAAGGCGGTGATGGTGACGTCGGAACCGGCCCGTTCGATCTTCGCCTTCCCGATGGGCAGGACGAAGTCCGGGTCTTCCGGCACGTCGAAGGTATGGCCGTACATGATCTCGTTTTCCAGGAAGATCACCGGATTGGGATCGCGGATGGCGGCCTTCAGCAGGCCCTTGGCGTCGGCGGCGCAGTAGGGCGCCACCACCTTGAGTCCGGGAACGTGGGCGTACCAGGAGGCGAAGCACTGGGAATGCTGGGCCGCCACCCGGGACGCCGCGCCGTTGGCGCCGCGAAAGACGATGGGGCAACCCATCTGGCCGCCCGACATGTAAAGCGTCTTGGCCGCCGAATTGATGATGTGGTCGATGGCCTGCATGGAGAAATTGAAGGTCATGAATTCCACGATGGGCTTCAGGCCGGCGAAGGCGGCGCCCACCGCCAAGCCGGCGAAACCGTGTTCGGTGATCGGGGTGTCGATCACCCGCTGCGGGCCGAACTGGTCCAGCAGGCCCTGGCTGACCTTGTAGGCGCCCTGGTACTGGCCGACCTCCTCGCCCATCAGGAAGACGTTGGGATCGCGGCGCATTTCCTCCGCCATGGCGTCGCGGAGCGCCTCGCGCACCGTCATGGGAACGGTCTTGGCGAAAACCCGGTCCTCCACCTGCGCGGCGGGCTGGGAGGGATGGGGGGGCGGGG
>JAMOBD010000043.1 GCA_039908345.1 Magnetospirillum sp. WYHS-4 | reverse complement strand
ACGAAACCCCCACCTGAAACCCCGCCACCCCGGAATGTAGTGCTAACAAACCCGTGCCACTCCGTAACAGTCTGTTACAGAACAGCTTTTTCTCGGGCACTGTTCAAGTTGGGTCATACCGGACGATCAATCCACCCAGGCAGCGAATCACTCGAACCAGGGCAACTCGGCTTGGGTCCGGAGTCGCTCGACGAACATGCTGATCAACCGACGCATGATCGGGTCGGCCTCCTGGAGCCTGTCCAGCTTGCGACGGAAGATGTCGCGAGGAATGATCCGCACTTCGGTGTCGACCGTCGCCCGCACCGAGGCCATGCGCATCCCGTCGTCCACCAACGCCATCTCGCCGACGATGGCTCCCCGCTTGATGATGCCGAGCCGCACTTCCCGATCTTCGCGGGCTACGAAAGCTTCGACTTCGCCCGAAAGGATCAGATAGGCCTCGTCACCCACACTGCCCTGGGAAAACAACAGGCTGCCGGCAGGAAAGGCCCTGCGGTCCGAAGCGGCGCGCTGCTCTTCCGCGGCCGCAGCCTGGGGCTGAACCTTGGGCGGCGGCGCACCGACCGCCTGGTGTCCGGCAGCCAATTCGGTCAGACGATGTTCCACCCAGGCCTTGATGTCGGCGGGCAGGACCGAATGAGCGATATGCCGACGCAGATCTGCGAAGATCGAGGTCAAGACCGCCGGCGAGGCACCGGCCGGCAGCAGGTCGCCCACACTCTTGACTTCATCGAGCAGGCTCGCCAGTGGCTGCAGGACCACCGCCGGGTAGCGCGTTCCGAAGGAAGAAGCCCCCAGAGCCAACAGATAGCCCAGCTTCACCGCCCGGTTGGGCAGCGCCCGGAGAATCAGGGCGACGCCCTGCGCCGCCGGAAGATCCTCGCCGTCCCGGCCCCCCACCGCTCGTTGCCGCAGCGTAGCAGCCTCCGACATTCCGGCCGCCCCGGCCAATCCACCCTGGCCGATCAGAGCGGCCAGCAACCGGTCGAAGGCCTCGCGATCCGCCTGTTCTCCCTCGTTGCTGAGGGGCTGCACGCCCTTGAGGGCGAACTCGACGCGTGCCAGCAAGACTTCCCGTGTCTTCGGGAAGACTCCCCGCCTCAGGATGGCATCAAGACGGGCCGCCGCCGACTTGGTGTCACGATATTGGCCCCGCCCCGTCGCCAATCGGGTAACGGCCAACAGCGCCTTGCCGAGGTCCGACTGGCTTCCCAGCAGATCGCGGACCGCGGTCCTCCCCGCAAGAATTTCCGCCGCAAGTTCGTCCAGCGGCGCCCAACCGGCTGGAGAATTTTCCCGCTCGGCCTGATCGACCACCCGCTCCACCTTGCCGACCCAATCGCGGGATGCCCCCGTGATACGAGCCAGCACGGCCGCGGCCGCGGGCGGTTCCAGCCCCGCGAGGGCCGCCTCCAGCCCTTGGTTCTCCAGCATCTGGAGCCGATCCGCTCCCGCCGAAAGGTCACGGGCCCTCTCCACCACCTCGGCCCCCAAACGCTCGAGGGCGCTCAGGCGCTGGCCGGCGTCGGAGCCATCGGCCCGCGCCTGCACCGATGCCACGTGCTGCAGCGCGTGAAACCACAGACTCTCGTTGCGCTGGAGCAAGCGCAGGCGGCCATAATCGCAGAGCAATTCCAGCGGCAAGACGTTCTCGCGCTCGAAATACATGGGCAGAAGGCGCCCCAGGGTTCGCCGCGCCCGAAAATCGAAGACATCGGCGTAGACGGTACAAAGCGCCGCTTCGTCCAGGGGAGTAATGGTGAGAGGCCGTTCCTGCCGCTTGCAAGTCGCTTCGAACACCACCTTGGGCTTCGAGCCATCCTTCTCCTCCAGGACGTGGACCCCGTCGCAGGAGTTCCCGGAAACCAGGGCCTGGGCCCGCTCAACGGCCTTGGCTTGGCTTCTATGGATGGAGTCCGTGATCCACCGGCTTCCTTGGGCCGTCTCCACCAGGTAACTCGTCTCGCGATGAAATCCCACTTTTCCCCCCTCTCTCACCTTCCGTCTTCAGGACGTCGATCCGGCAAGGCTTCCCCACCAACCGGACAAGACACCGGGAAGACATCTTGGAGCTACAAGTACGTATTTAGAATAACTATTCTATTAACTACTTCTTTCGTGGTATATTCGTTTAGTTGATATTAATTGACATTGCATTACAATTGGATGTTTTTACGATCGCCGCCGCCCTCCGCCGCCGCCCATCCCCTGAAAGGCTCCCGCACGCAGGCGTTCGACAAAGATATCGATAAGACGCCGGATCACGGGATCCGTCTCGGCCAACCGGTCCAGCCGGCGCCGGAACAGGTCGCGTGGCAGGACGCTCACTTCCAGGTCGCTCACCGCCCGCGCGGAGGCCATGCGGGGCTGGTCGTCGATCAGCGACATCTCGCCGATGATGCCGCCCCGCTCCACGGTCCCCAGCGTGACGCTGCGGCCATCCTTGGTGACATAGACTTCGACCCGCCCGGTAACGACCAGGTAGGCCTCGCCACCGACGTCGCCCTGCCGGAACAAGGTCGCTCCGACGGGAAAGAACCTCCGCGGAAGGCTGGACCTGCGGCCCACCGCAGCCACCACCGCCGCCGGCATCGGGGGAGCCGGAGGAACCGCGGCAACCGGAGCCGCCCCCCTGCCCCTGGATAGGTCGTTCAGACGACCGGAAACCCAAGACTTCAGCGCCTCGGTCAGGTCAGCTTCTTCCAGGAAACGACGCAGACGCCCCAGAACCCGTGCCTCATCCTCCCCCGGGGCCAGGACCGCCGGGTCGGCGACGTCTTCCAGCACCGACTTGATCTTGGCAGCCACGGCATCGCCGAAGCGATCGCCGAAGTCGGTCATCGAAAGCGCAAACAGGTATTCCAAACGACCCGCCACATGCGCAAGACCGTTGAGCATCGCCTCGATGGCCGAATCGGCATCCAGGTTTTCGCCGCCTCGGCCGCCAACCAAGCGCATCCGCTGTGTCGCGGCTTCGGCCATGGCTGGGGTGGCAAAGGCCCCGGAAGACGCAAGAAGGCGGCGCAACCGGTCGAAGGACTCCTTGTCCCCGTCCTCCCCGCCCCGACTGAGAGGCGCGATCCCGGCCAACCCCGAACGGACGTGAGCCAGCAGAACGCTCCGCGCCAAGGGAAACCCATCCGCAGCCACGAGGCCATTCAGTCGCCCGAGAAGATCGTCCTCTTCCTTTGACGGAGGCAGGCTACCGCAGGATATCCGGGTCAAGACGAGAAGAGCCGTCCCTAAATCCGGTTGCCTTCCCAGGATATCCCGCACCGAAACCGCGCTTTCCAGTATCTCGGCCGCGAGTTCGTCGAGAATCGCGGCCACCGGGGCCGCTGGGTTGCGCTCCGCCTCCCGCAACACGAGGCCCAGCTTGCGTGCCCAATCCCTCTCTTGCCCGAGAAAAGCACCCAGCAGCGGTCCCGCCGTCCCCGGCTCAAGCTCCGCCAAGGCCGCTTCCAAGCCCTCTTCGGCCACCAGGGCCAAACGGTCGCGCGGCGCCTTGGCCTCGCGAGCCCGATCCACCACCGCCTTGGCCAGACGTTCCAGTTCCCCAAGGCGGTCGCCCGCATCGCCGCCAACGGATCGTGCCTGAACGTCCGCGATCCTCTGCAGCCCTTGATGCCAGAGGGCCTCGTTACGCTGCAGATTCCGCAATTGACCGAAATCGAAAAGGAACTCGATGGGAGTCAGGCCTTCTTGGTCGAAGTATTTGCGCAGCAGGCGCCCCAGGGTACGCCGGGCCGGAAAGGCGTAACAATCCTCTAGAGCCGAACAGGGCCCCGCCTCGTCGATGGGGACGATGGTGACCGGCTTCTCGCGGCGCTGACAGGTTTCCTGAAAGACCACCTGCGGGGCGCGGTTGCGGACCTCCTCGTTGACCCGCACCCCATCGTAGTCGCTGCTGACAGCCAGCACTTGCGCCCGCTCGACGGCAAAGGCCTTTTCCTGGTAGACCGAATCGATCACCCAGCGCCCATCCAAGGCAACCTGAACTTCGAAAGTCGCCATACGCAACTCCCTTCATCGTTCCAATTTCGCCGTTTCCCAGGGAAAGACCAACCAGATTCCTTGGGCCACTTCCTCGCCCCAGACGTCGGCCATCCCCCGTCCATCGGGCTTAGAATAGAGCACGGCGATGCGGGCCCTTGGCAGCAGTTGGCGGACCTTGCGGGCGGTGGCGCCGCTGTCGACGAGGTCGTCCACCACCAGCCAGCCCTCCCCCCCCTCGGTGGTCGCCGATTCGGGAATCTTGACCACGTCCAGTTGGCCCCGTCGACGCCCGTCGTAGCTGGCTAGGCACAGCGTATCGACCAAACGCAGACCGAGGCCCCGAGCCACGAGCGCCGCCGGCACCAACCCGCCGCGGGCCACGGCGACCACGCCGTGCCAAGGCCCGTCGCCGGCCAAACGGCGGCAGAGCGAGGCCGCGGTCGCCTCGACTTCCTGCCAGGTCAGACGGCGTTCAACGGCCATCGCGAGCTCCGGAAAACAAAAGGGACCGGCAGCGCCGCTGCCGGTCCCCCGCATTCTCGGTTTCCAACTCTTTACCGGACGTATAGATGCACCTCGGTGGTGCGGGCGTCGACGAGGGTCTTGCCCGACACGGCGACCCGATTCGGCGCCAACCCCATCTCCATCAGGGAGCGCATCACCGAGTCGGCATGACGGCGGGCCTTGGTGGAATTGAGAGCCTGCCGGCCGGCATCGCCTTGGGCGGGCGTCACCGCGACCAGATCGAAAGCGGCATCGGGCCGGCGTTCGAGGACACGGCTGACCGCATTGTAGAGGGCTTGCTGATAGGGCACGTCCGCCTTGTCGAAGCGAATCACCACCAATGGCCGACGGCCTTCGGTGGCCATGGCGGTCATCGGCTCGGTAGACTGCATGTAGGCGGTGCCCGCCCGGTTGGGCAGGCTGGCCCCCATGAATTCGCCGCTCTTGATAGCCGAGGCCACCACGTTCATGTTACCGCGCTCGGAGGCGATGTAATTGGTCTGGCGGCGCACGTCGTCGGTGACTTCCTTCATCAGGCGGTCGACCAGAACGGCCGTGCGATTCGTCTCGTCCTCAAGGACGGCGAGTTGCTTGTGGTCCTCGTCGACGGCCCCGGAGACCTGGAAGGTGGAATGGGTGCGCTCCGACAGATAATTGACCATGTTGGCATCGCCGCCGGCCGCCTGGGCCAGCTTGTTCATCTCGCTGACGTCTATCGCGACCCGGTCGAGATCCTGCTGGGCGGCGCCGAACTGTTGCACCAGGATGGGATTGCCGCGCGTCGTTCCGACCTGAAGGCGGGCGTTGATGGCCGCCATGGCGCCGTGATAGCGCTGAGAATCCTGGACGGTGCGGCCGCGCAATTGCTGCAGGACTCCGTTATGGTTCGAGATCGACCCCTGCAGGCGCCGCAATTCCTCGCGCATCTCCTCGACCATCTTGCCGACCATGGTGCCGGTCGCCGCGCCGGGCGTGACACCCGAGGGTTCGAAGTTGCCGCTGCCCAGGGGCGGCTGGCTGGAGGCCACCACCGGCGCTTCCTGCTGGGGCAAGGTCATCACGGCGGCATCGGCGGAGGCCGCCGTTCCCGCCGACGCCGATGCCGCCGCCGCGGATGATCCCTTGGCGGCGGACTTGCCGGCGGGGTCCTCCCCCGTCAGGGAAGGCCACAAGGCCTCTTCGGTGAAAGCACAGGCCGGCAACAGCAGTGCCACGCCCAACACGATTGCCCGATAACTGGAAAACGCCATATGCGAGTCCGCCTTCCTCTGCCGCGCGGGCGCAAGACCCACTGCCACGACCTACCCCGACGTTCGGAATCATCCCCCTCGCGTCTCGAAGGGGGATATTACTCAATGCTCCGAGTCCCGACAAGGCCGGAAATTCCTGGCGGGAAAAAGGCTTGCCGTCAAGTCTTCCGCCGACCGTCATAGTGGCTTGCGTTCCGGATCGTCCTGGAGTAGTTTCCGGCCCTCCGCCGAGCCCGGCACGTTGCGCCGGCCGGCCGGATGGGCGCCCGTAGCTCAATTGGATAGAGCATCAGACTACGGATCTGAGGGTTAGGAGTTCGAATCTCTTCGGGCGCGCCATTCTTTCCAAGCTTTAGCAGAAAAACCCAAAGCTGCCCGAACCCGAAAAATCGCTTGGGGTGACATCTGGGGTAACAGCAAAGCGGTCGGGAGCGCTACCCCGGCGGCCTGCGCGCTCTGTTAGCGACATTCCTCTTGGCACGCCCCGTCCGAAGGGGCAAACTTAAACGTCAGGATCGTGGGGAATGGAGGCTGGTCATGGCCCGCAAGAAGGCGCTGAAGGACAACGAAGGCGAGGCGCTCTACCGGGTTGTCGTGTCGGGGCGCGACGTCCTGATCGAGAAGGTGGACAAGGGCGATCCCGACTACACGACCGCCCACAAGCACGCGACCACCCGTCTGGTAGAGGCCATGCGCATCATGCGCGATCAGGAAACCGACCTGTCGCGGCTCGATTCCACCCACTATTTCCAGGGATTGGTCGCCGCCAAGGACTACGCCCGAATGTGCTTCAAGGACCTGTCCGAGACACTTGCCCTGACCTGGGATGCGGTCGAGTCCTACGACGGCACCCTGGCTTCCAGCGCCATGCTGAAGACCAATGCCCTGAAACGCCGCCCGCCGCCGGGACACCCTCCCGATGTCAAGTCGAGGAATCCGGTTCCGGACCTGGATGCCGACTGATGTAGCTTGGATCGTCCTAAGCGTGGCCTCGCCATCGCGCTTATACTCCCTTTGCGCGACACCCTTGCCAAACCCTTTCCGGAGGACTTATTGTTTTCCGGTCCGTGCCAGGTTTCCGGACGTAGGTCCGGCCTGTCTTCGCATCTCTTCGGGGCGCACCCCGACGGACGCTCCCCTGGACACCCGTAAGCGGAGAGACGCGTCATGGCCAAGATCAAGGTTAAGAACCCGGTCGTCGATCTCGACGGCGACGAGATGACCCGCATCATTTGGGCCTTCATCAAGGACAAGCTGGTCCTTCCCTACCTGGACATCGACATCAAGTACTACGATCTCGGCATCCAGAAGCGCGACGAGACCGAAGACCGCATCACCGTCGATTCGGCCAAGGCCATCCAGCAGTATGGCGTCGGCATCAAGTGCGCCACCATCACCCCCGACGAGGCGCGGGTGAAGGAATTCAACCTCAGAAAGATGTGGAAGTCGCCCAACGGCACCATCCGCAACATCTTGGGCGGCACCGTCTTCCGCCAGCCGATCATCTGCAAGAACGTGCCACGCTTGGTGCCCGGCTGGACCCAGCCCATCGTCATCGGCCGCCATGCCTTCGGCGACCAGTACAAGGCTACCGACTTCCTGGTTCCGGGCGCCGGCAAGCTGGTGGTCAAATGGACCGCCGCCGATGGCTCCAAGACCATCGAGCACGAGGTCTTCGACTTCCCCGGCGCCGGCTGCGCGCTGTCCATGTACAACCTGGACGAATCGATCCGCGGCTTCGCCCAGGCTTGCATGAACTACGGACTGGGCCTCGGCTGGCCGGTCTACCTGTCGACCAAGAACACCATCCTGAAAGCCTACGACGGCCGCTTCAAGGACATCTTCCAGGAAGTCTACGAGGCCGAGTTCAAGGCCCGTTTCCAGGAAAGGGGCATCGTCTACGAACATCGCCTGATCGACGACATGGTGGCCTGCGCCATGAAGTGGTCGGGCGGCTTCGTCTGGGCCTGCAAGAACTACGACGGCGACGTGCAATCGGACAGCGTGGCGCAGGGTTTCGGCTCGCTGGGCCTGATGACCTCGGTTCTCATGACTCCCGACGGCAAGACCATCGAGGCCGAGGCGGCCCACGGCACCGTGACCCGCCACTTCCGGGCCCACCAGCAGGGCAAGGAGACATCGACCAACCCCATCGCCTCCATCTTCGCCTGGACCCGGGGCTTGGCCTACCGCGGCCAGTTTGACGGCACCCCCGACGTGGTGCGCTTCGCCGAGACCCTGGAAAAGGTCTGCGTCGATACGGTGGAAAAAGGATTCATGACCAAGGACCTGGCGATCCTGATCGGCCCCGACCAGCCCTGGCTCAACACCCAGGCCTTCCTGGACCAGATCGCCGGCGAACTGGGTTCGGCCTTGCAGAAGTGGTAACAACGACAAGGATAATGATGCCATGCCGGTCGAAGCCAACGTTCTGTTCGACGCCCTCGAAGTTCTCTGGGCGGGCGTCAAGCACAAGTTCATGAGCAGCGACTTCGACCGGGAAAGCGGCCTCAAGATGGCGGTGGAGGAGGCCACCTTCGCCCCCGAAGGCGGCCCCGCCTACGCCCTCGACCGGGTCGAGCTGACTTCCGGCCTGTTCGGGCGCCGGGTGGAATACCACGTCACCGGCCCGACCGAGGGCGGCGGGCGGCGCGAGGTGGTCCATGTCGGCCGCGACTTCGACGCCGACCGCTACGGAATCCGGGTAGTGAGCGACGATCCCAAGGACCTGGAGCGCCTGCTGGCACCGTCCCGTTCATGACGGTGGACCCCGCTTCGGAATTGTAATATATGGGCCGCGGTTCGCCCGGCTGGGAGGGCGGGCCAAGGTTTTCGCCACTTCGGGGACGCGCATACATGTCGACGGCATTTCCGGCCGTATCGCAGCCTTTGACCAAGGCCGGGCAGTTTCGCCGCATGCTGGAATCGGCGGAACTGGAATTCATCATGGAAGCCCACGACGGCATCTCGGCCAAGATCGTCGAGGAGGCCGGGTTCAAGGGCATCTGGGGCTCCGGCCTGTCGCTGTCGGCCGCCCTGGGCGTGCGCGACAACAACGAGGCCTCCTGGACCCAGGTCCTGGAAATGCTGGAATTCATGTCGGACGCCACCTCGATCCCCATCCTGGTGGACGGCGATACCGGCTACGGCAACTTCAACAACGCCCGCCGGGTGGTCAAGAAGCTCTGCCAGCGCCAGGTGGCCGGCATCTGCATCGAGGACAAGCTGTTTCCCAAGACCAATTCCTTCATCGGCGAAAACCAGCCTTTGGCCGACATGGAAGAATTCTGCGGCAAGATCAAGGCCGCCAAGGACAGCCAGACGGACCCCGATTTCAGCGTCGTGGCCCGCGTCGAGGCCCTGATCTCCGGCTGGGGCATGGACGAGGCCCTGCGGCGCGCCATCGCCTACCGGGAAGCCGGGGCCGACGCCATCCTGATCCATTCCAAGCAGCGCACCGCCGACGAAATCCTCGCCTTCCGCAGGGAATTCGGCGACCGGGCGCCGGTGGTCATCGTCCCTACCAAGTACTACCAGACCCCCACAGATACCTTCCGCGAGGCGGGAATCTCTCTGGTCATCTGGGCCAATCACAACCTGCGCGCCGCCATTTCCGCCATGCGCGAGACCAGCCGGCGCATCCAGCGCGAAGAAAGCCTGCTGGCCGTGGAGCCCAACGTCGCCACCCTGGAAGACGTCTTCCGCCTGACCGGCGACGAGGAACTGGCCGATGCCGAGAAGCGCTACCTGCCTTCGCCGCGCGAAGTGCCGAAGGCGGTGGTGCTGGCGGCTTCCCGTGGGGCGGCGCTGGGCAAGCTGACCGAAGATCGCCCCAAGTGCATGATCGACGTGCGCGGCCAGCCCCTGTTGCGCCGCCTGGTGGCGACCTTGAAGGAAGGCGGCCTGCGCGACATCACCGTGGTGCGCGGCTACCACAAGGACATGGTCAACCTGCCCGGCATCCGCGCCGTGGACAACGACGACTACGCCGGGACCGGCGAGGCCGCCAGCCTGGCCTGCGCTCAACCTGCGCTCAACGGCGAGGTGGTGGTGGCCTACGGCGACATCCTGTTCCGTCACTACATCCTGGACCGCCTCCGGGCCGCCGATGGCGACATCGTGGTCACCGTGGACGCGCTCTGGCGCCAGCGCAAGGTGACGCCGGACGAGGTGCGCGACTACGTGTCCTGCTCGCGCCCCTTCTCCACCGACTACCTGGAGGACTCGCCGGTGACGCTCGCCCGCATGGGCAACGATCTGCCCGACGGGGAAATCTGCGGCGAATGGATGGGCCTGGCCCGCTTCAGCGCCAAGGGTGCGGAACTGCTGCGCGCCGAGTTGGACGCCATGAAAGCCGACGGCAGCTTGGCCAAGGCCAGCCTGCTCGACGTCTTCTCGCGCCTGGCGGCCCGGGGCCACGCCGTGCGCGTCCTTTACGTGACCGGCCAGTGGATGGACGTGGATACCGCCACCGACCTCATCCAGGCCGGCGAATTCCTTTAGGCGAGAGGGCAGCGATGATCCGTGCCGACGACTTCCTCGGGCCGGCCAAGGCGGCCGGATTCACCTTCTTCTCGGGCGTGCCCTGCTCGTTCCTCACGCCCGTCATCAACCGGGTGATCAGCGACCGCGAACTACGCTACGTCGCCGCCGCCAGCGAGGGTGAGGCGGTGGCCATCGCCGCCGGAGCTTGGCTGGCCGGACGCAAGTCGGCGGTCATCTGCCAGAACTCGGGACTGGGCAACGCGGTCAATCCGCTGACCTCGCTGAACCATCCCTTCCGCATTCCATCCATGCTGATCGTCACCTGGCGCGGCGGGCCCGGCGTCAAGGACGAGCCCCAACACCAGTTGATGGGCGAAATCACTCCGGCCCTGCTGGACGTCATCCGGGTGCCGCACCGTCCCTTTCCCAAGTCCCAGGCCGACGTGGCGCCCGCCCTCGCGGCGGCACAGGCTTCCATGGACGAAACCGGCCTGCCCTTCGCCTTCGTCATGGAAGACGGCGACGTGGCCGAGGAGAACCTGGATGGCGAGCCCATGCCGCCCCATTCCCCCGGCGTTACCCGCGATCTGGCGAAGGGCGGCGAGCGGCCCAGCCGCTACCGGACCATGGAGCGGCTGCTCTCCTTCGTTCCCGACGATGCCGGCATCATCACGGCCACCGGCAAATGCACCCGCGAGTTGTTCACCATCGCCGACCGACCCCAGCATCTCTACCAGATCGGCTCCATGGGCTGCGTGGCACCCATGGCCCTGGGGGTGGCGATGAACGTGACATCGCCGGTCATCGCGCTGGACGGCGACGGCGCCGCCCTGATGAAGATGGGTGCCATGGCGACCGTCGGCGTCTACGGTTCCGCCAATCTGGTGCATGTCGTATTGGATAACGGCACCTACGACTCCACCGGCGGGCAACCCACCGTCTCCAACTCGGTGGACTTCGCGGCCGTGGCGGGCGCCTGCGGCTATGCCGGCGCCTATTCCTGCGACGACCTGGAAGGCTTCGAGATTGCGGTCAGGGACAGCCTGGCCCAGGGCGGGCCACGCTTGGTCCACATGCGCATCGCCCCAGGTTCCATGTCCAAGCTGGGCCGACCAGGCGTCGCCCCTTCCGAGGTGGCACGACGATTCCAGGATTTCCTGAAGCCCTACCGGAAAGCCGGAGGATGAGCCACGATACTTGGTTCCATCGCGTGGCGCGGGTGACGGTCGTCAAGCCTCTGGCGATGACGCCGGTCACCCCGAACCACCTGACCATGCTGCGGCTGGCAGCGGGACTGGGGGCCGCGGGAGCACTCGCGGCGAACGAACCCTCCTGGGCAGCCGGATTGTTCGTGTTCTCCATGCTGATGGACCGGGCCGACGGCGATTTGGCGCGGCTGACCGGCAAGACCTCGCCTTTCGGCCACAAGCTGGACCTGCTGACCGACGCGCTCTGCAATACCCTGATCTTCGTCGGCCTCGGCATCGGGCTCAGGGATGGTGGCTACGGCGCCTGGGCCATTCCCATGGGCATCCTGGCCGGCGGCGCGGTAGCGCTGATCCTCTTCCTGGTCCTGCGTATCGAGGCCCTGGAAGGGGCTCGGGCGGCCGAGATCGGCAATTTCCACGGCGTCGACCCCGACGACGCCATCGTCGCCGTGCCCATCGCGCTCTGGCTGGGTTGGTCGGAAGGCCTTCTTCTGGCCGCCACTCTCGGCGCCCCGGCCTTCGCCCTATTCTTCGTCTGGCTGTTCCGGCGGAAGCTGAGGGGGGCCAAGCAGGCCCCCCGAGCCTCTTCCTAAGGTTCAGCTCACCAGGCTGCGCAGCATCCAGGCGGTCTTTTCGTGCACCTGCATGCGCTGTGTCAGCAGGTCGGCGCTCGGCTGGTCGTTGGCTTCGTCGACTTTGGCGAAGATGGAACGCGCCGTGCGCACCACCGCCTCGTGGTCCTTGACCAACTGGCGGACCATGTCCTCGGCCGCCGGCACGCCTTTGGCCTCCTTGATGACCGTCAGCTTGCCGAAATCGGCATAGCTGCCGGGCGCCGGCAGATCCAGAGCCCGGATACGTTCGGCGATCAGGTCCACGGCCAGGGATAGCTCGGTATACTGCTGCTCGAACATCAGGTGCAGCGTGTTGAACATCGGACCCGTCACGTTCCAGTGGAAGTTGTGGGTCTTCAGGTAGACGGTATAGGTGTCCGCCAGCATGCGGGCCAAGCCCTCGCCGATTTCCTTGCGATCCTTTTTCGAGATGCCGATATCGATGTCGCTCATGTATCGATCCCCTTCCTTTGTTCAAACCGGACAGGCCGAGACGGGCTGGCGGCGGCGCTCCTTGGTCACGGTCGCCCATGCCTTCTCGTGGAAGTGATAGGCTACCGTATTGCACAGGGGCTCCACCAGAGCCAACGCCCCCCCCATCGCCAGACTGCCCGTAATCAGGTAGCCGACCAGAAACGCGACGCTGAAGTGCACGCAAGCGAAAGTCAGGGTCTTGACGGTGTCCATGGCGGCTTCCCTCTGTGGGCAGTTCCAACACGGAAAGCTTACACCCCAGGCTTAAAATCGTTCCAATGAATATCTTTATGTGAAATAATCGTAACCGTCGATTAATCGGCTATCGAACCTGTCGGCGCCACTTCTGTACGACCCGGCGGACGAATTCGCCGTCCAGACGATCTTCCCGCCACGCCGCCGAATAGGCCGCCGAGTGACTCTTCGGCCGCCGGTCCTCGGGAAGGGAATCGAAACGGATGCGCATGGGGACAGGGACCCCCTCGCCCATCGCCAAGGCCTCTTGCGGGTGCAGGGCTGGCAATACCTTGAGGAATCCGCCCGCCGATTCCGGCAGGACGTTGCGCACGAAGGCCAGATCCTGCTCGTTGGCCAGACGCAGGGCGAACAGGGTCGAACACTGGGACAGGATAGTGGCCGACAGTTCGGACGGCCTCTGGCTGACCAGACAGATCGAAACCCCGTACTTGCGCCCTTCCTTGGCGATGCGGGCGATGGAGGCCCGCGTCGGCCCGAAGCCGCTGCCGTCGTTTTCCGGAGCGTAGCGGTGGGCTTCCTCGCAGACCAGGAGGACGGGCGCCATCTCCACCTCTTCGGAACTCCAGATGGCGAAGTCGAAGATCATGCGGGTCAGCACCGAAACCACCACGTCGACGATCTCGGAAGGCACGCCCGACAAATCGACGCAGGTCACCGGCTTGCCCGCCACCGGAATACGCAGCAGGCGAGAAAGCAGATCGGCCATCACGTCGCGCACGAGCAGGTTGGAAAACATGAAGGCAAAGCGCCGATCCGCCATCAGGCTGTCCAAGCGATTGAGAATCTTCATGTAGGGGCGGGCGCCCTCGGGCTTCTCCAACTTGCCCATGGCGCCATCGATCTGCCGCTTGAGGTCGCTGAGACGGAAGGGCACGGGAGTATCCACCGTCAACACCACCTCGGGACCGCCCGCCGCCTCGCCGCCCGCCTTGCGGGCCTCCAGTACCGCCTCCTTGAGGATCATGATCTGGGATTCGCGGTCCGCTCCCTCGCCGGTCGCCAGCACCTTGACCAATTCCTCGAAGTTCAGCAGCCAGTAGGGCAAATGCAGATTGGCGATGGACACCGCCTCGGCCTTCTCCTTGAAGGCATGGGCGTACTCGTTGTGGGGATCGAGCAGGATGACGTGGCCGCCCGGATGGAATTCCAGGATGGTTTGCAGCAGCAACGCCACAGTGCAGGACTTTCCCGATCCGGTGGAGCCCAGGATGGCGAAATGCTTGCCCAGCAGTTCGTCGGTCAGCACATGGGCGGGAACGCCGCGAGTCTGATGTATGGTCCCGATGCGAACCGAGGCCGCCTTGGTCGGCGCATAGATGGTGGCGATGTCGGTATCCGGAGCGGCTTCGACGACGTCGCCGATACGCGGAAAGAAAGACACGCCGCGCCGGAAGGCGGATTTCCCCGCCTCGACCTCACCCAAGAGTTGGATTTCCAGGCGAATCCCCGCACCATCGCCATTCTCCAGAGCCAGGCTGTTAACGACCCCGAAAACAACGGCGTCCGGCTGCGCGATACGGACCAGCCCCCCGATACGCAGGGCCAAGGCGGAGGACTCGTCCACGCCGGCCCGCGCCAGCACCGTCGCTCCGGTCACCGCGACGATGCGACCCATCCCTTCCGCCATACCCGCCTCCCCGATCCAGCCCCGAAGGAGCCATTATGCGGGTGCCGGCGGCCGGACGGAAGTGACCACGGACACGCTCTGGACCATTCGCTTCCAGGCAAGGCAATCCGGTGGACGCGGGTACATTCAACAAATAGGTCTCCAGTTTTTGTTTCAAAATTCTTTCGGATCGACTAGGTTCAGTACTGCGAGTTTTTATTATCCAAGGAGAATAATGAGTATGATCCGGAAAATCATCCTGACGGCTTTCGTCCTGGCTGCGGGCTTCGCATCGGCGGCCATCGCCCAGAGCAAGCAGGACTTCGATCTGGTCAACAAGACGGGCTACGCCATCGATGAAGTCTACGTCACGCCGGCCGACAGCGACGATTGGCAAAACGACGTGCTGGGCCGCGACATTCTCGCCAACGGCGATTCCGTCCACATTCACTTCTCGCGGAGCGCCAAGACCTGCCTCTGGGACTTGAAGGTGGTGTACGACGATAAGGAAACTGCCGAATGGCACGACTTCGACCTCTGCACGACGTCGAAGATCGTCGTCCGCTATAACCGCAAGACCGGCGAAACATCGGCCGACTACGAGTAGTGCCGGAATTCGCTATTAGAGGCGATGGCCGGGCCCGGGTGGGTCCGGCCATCGTCGTCTTCAGCAGCTTTGGGCGATGCCCCAGAAGTCCTCGGCCTTGAGGGCCGCGCCGCCGATCAGGCCGCCGTCGATATCCGGCTTGGCGATCAGTTCCTTGGCGTTGTCGGGCTTCATGGAACCGCCGTAGAGGATACGCATCTTGGCCGCGACCGCCTCGCCTAAGCGGGACTTGATCTCGGCACGGATGGCGGCGTGCACTTCCTGGGCCTGTTCGGGCGAGGCCGTGCGGCCGGTGCCGATGGCCCAGACCGGCTCGTAGGCGATGACCACGTTGTCGGCGGTGGCGCCGTCGGGCAGCGAGCCCTGGAACTGGCTGCGGTTGACTTCCAGGGTCTTGCCGGCGTCGCGTTCGGCCAGGGTTTCGCCGATGCAGACGATCACCTTCAGGCCGGCGGCCAGGGCCGCTTCAGCCTTGGCCTTGACCATGGCGTCGGTCTCCTTGTGGTCGGTGCGCCGCTCGGAATGACCGACGATGGCATAGGTGCAGCCGGCATCCTTCAGCGCCCAGGCGCTGGTGTCGCCCGTGTGAGCGCCCTTTTCCTTCATATGGCAGTCCTGGCCGCCCACCGCGATGGCGGTGCCGGCCACGGCGTCGGCCACCCGCGAGATCAGGGTGAAGGGAGGGCAGACCAGCATGTCGAAGGCCGGATTGGCGACGCCTCTCATCCTCTCGGCCAGGGCCTCGGCCAGAGCCGTGCCGTCGGCGGACAGGCCGTTCATCTTCCAGTTGCCGGCGATCAGGGGGCGGCGGGGCTTGGTCATGGCGGTCTCCTGGCTGTGCGCGGAAAAGGGACGGCAGATGTACCACAGAGGCCCATCCCCCTCCACACACTTCCGGGTGGGGCGTGCAATCCGGCCGGAAAGGCCCTCCTTGCCCCTGGGGCGGCGGGAGATTAGAGTGCCGCGCATTCTTTTGTCCGGAGCCGTCCATGCGCTTGTCCCGCCTGTTCCTGCCGACCCTCAAGGAAACCCCGTCCGAGGCCCAGATCGTCTCGCACCGCCTGATGCTCCGGGCCGGGATGATCCGCCAGCATGCGGCAGGCATCTACACATGGCTGCCGCTGGGCTACCGGGTGCTGCGCAGGATCGAGCAGATCGTGCGCGAGGAGCAGGATGCAGCCGGCGCCCACGAGATCCTGATGCCCACCGTCCAGTCGGCCGAACTTTGGCGGGAAAGCGGCCGTTACGACGCCTACGGCCCCGAGATGCTGCGCATCCGCGACCGGCACGAACGCGACATGCTCTACGGCCCCACCCATGAAGAGGTGGTGACCGACGTCTTCCGGCAGAACGTCCGCAGCTACAAGGACCTGCCGCAGATGCTCTACCAGATCCACTGGAAGTTCCGCGACGAGGTGCGGCCCCGTTTCGGCGTCATGCGCGGGCGCGAGTTCCTGATGAAGGACTGCTATTCCTTCGACCAGACCAAGGAGGACGCCCGGCGGTCCTACAACAAGATGTTCGTCGCCTACCTGCGCACCTTCGCCCGCCTGGGGCTCAAGGCCATTCCCATGGCGGCGGAAAGCGGCCCCATCGGCGGCGACATGAGCCACGAGTTCATCATCCTGGCCGAAACCGGCGAATCCGAGGTGCAGTGCCACAAGGCGCTGCTGGAAATGCCGATCCCCGGTGCGGACCTCGACTACGAGGGCGACCTGCAGCCCGTCGTCGACACCTGGACTTCCTACTACGCCGCCACCTCGGAAAAGTACGATCCCGCCAAGGCGGCGGCGGCCGGGGTCGACCTGGTGACGGCGCGCGGCATCGAAGTGGGCCATATCTTCAATTTCGGCACCAAGTACTCGGCCCCCATGAAGGCGGCGGTGGCCGGCCCGGCGGGCGAGGAGATCACGGTCGAGATGGGCTCCTACGGCATCGGCGTGTCGCGCTTGGTGGGCGGCATCATCGAGGCGTCCCACGACGAGGCCGGCATCGTCTGGCCGGAAAGCGTCGCCCCCTACCGCATCGGCCTTATCAACCTGAAAAGCGGCGATGCCGCCTGCGATGCCGCCTGCGCCGACCTCTACGGCAAACTGGAAAAGGCCGGGGTGGACGTGCTCTACGACGACCGCGACGCCCGCGCCGGGGTCAAGTTCGCCGACATGGACCTGATCGGCCTGCCCTGGCAGGTGGTGGTCGGCCCCAAGGGCGTCGCCGCCGGCCGGGCCGAGATCAAGAACCGCCGGACCGGCGTCAAGGACGAAGTGTCCCTGGACGCGGTCTTGAACCGCTTCGCCGGGTAGCGGGGCATGTTCTCGCGCTTCGAATGGATGATGGCGATGCGCTACCTGCGGGCCCGTCGGCAGGAAGGTTTCATTTCGGTCATCGCCTGGTTCTCCCTGCTGGGCATTGGCCTGGGGGTGGCGACGCTTATCATCGTCATGTCGGTGATGAACGGCTTTCGCCAGGAACTGCTGACCCGCATCCTGGGAGTCAACGGGCACCTGAGCGTCACCGGCCCGTCCAACCAGTTGCTGCTGTTCGACATGGCGGCCGATCAGGTGCGGAAGATTCCGGGCGTGGTGCAGGTCACGCCGCTGATCGAGGGCCAAGTGATGGTCACCGCCAAGGGCGTGGCGCGCGGCGCCATGATCCGCGGCGTCCGTCCCGACGACCTGGCCAAGCGCAAGATGATCGCCGACAACATCGTGGGCGGCGACTTGACCAAGTTCGGCGGCCCCGACCACGTGGTGGTGGGTGGCCGGCTGGCCGGCAAGCTGGGCCTGGACGTGGGCGACGACATCACCGTCATCTCGCCCAAGGGCAGCGTCACCGCTTTCGGCACCGTGCCCCGACTGCGCACATACAAGATCGCCGCCACCTTCCGGGTCGGCATGTTCGAATACGATTCCAACTTCGTCTTCCTGCCCCTGGAAGCCGCCCAGACTTTCTTCCAGATGCCGGAAAAGGTGAGCAACCTGGAAATCTTCGTCGAAGACCCGCACAAGGCCCGCCAGTTGACGGGGCGCATCACCGCCGCCCTGGGCGGCGAGACCCAGGTCTATGACTGGCAACAGGCCAATTCCAGCTTCTTCAACGCCATCCAGGTGGAACGGAACGTCATGTTCCTGATCCTCACCCTCATCATCCTGGTGGCGGCCTTCAACATCATCTCCAGCCTGATAATGCTGGTCAAGGACAAGCACCGCGACATCGCGATCCTGCGCACCATGGGGGCGACGCGCGGCATGATCCTGCGCGTCTTCTTCATCGCCGGGGCCAGCGTGGGCGTCATCGGCACCACCTTCGGCGTGGCCCTGGGCCTGTCGTTCACCAGGAACATCGAGTCGGTGCGCCAGTTCATCCAGGGCTTCACCGGCAACGACCTGTTCGCCGCCGAGATCTACTTCCTGTCCAAGCTACCGGCCATCGTCGACTACAACGAGGTGATCGCCGTGGTGGGCATGGGCCTGGGGCTGTCGCTTCTGGCCACGCTCTACCCGTCCTGGCGGGCGGCGCGCATCGATCCGGCGGAGGCCCTGCGCTATGAATGATGCGCCTCAGGTCCTCCGCCTTTCCGGCATCCTCCGCACCTTTCACCAGGGCAAATCCGACCTGGAAATTCTCCGGGGCGCCGAACTGTCCATCCGGGAAGGCGAAATCGTCGGCTTGGTCGGTCCGTCCGGCGCCGGCAAGTCGACCTTGCTGCATATCGCGGGCCTTCTGGAAAAGCCCGACGCGGGCGAGATCGAGGTCTGCGGCGAAGCTTGCTCCAAGCTGGGCGACGACCGCCGCACCTTGCTACGCCGTCATTTCATGGGATTCGTCTACCAGTACCACCATCTGCTACCCGAGTTCACCGCCCTGGAAAACGTGGTCATCCCGCAGGTGATCGCGGGCCTGGGCCGTTCGGAGGCGCGTGAGCGCGCCACCCAACTCCTGGCCGCCATGGGCCTGGCGGATCGCGCCGAGCATCGTCCGGCCCGCCTATCGGGCGGCGAGCAGCAGCGGGTCGCCATCGCCCGCGCCCTGGCGAACGCGCCGCGCCTGTTGCTGGCCGACGAGCCGACCGGCAACCTGGACCCGCACACGGCCGAAGAAGTCTTCGGCGTCCTGCTAAAGTTGGCACGCGGCGCCGGGCTGGCTGCCCTGATCGCCACCCACAACCCCGACCTCGCCCGCCGCATGGACCGCATCCTGCGCGTCGAGGAAGGCGTGCTGGTCGAGCAGTAGCCGCCGCCGCTTCTGCCCCCTGGACGGGGCGGGCGGCTGGTGCCATATTCGGGCGCCTCGGATTTCCAAAGGGCGGGTGGACCCCATGATTGTCGGCACGCTGTTCTACACCTGGATCTTCGGCCGCCTGGAAGGGACCGACGAATTCGGCAACCGCTATTTCCGCTCGTCCCACAAACGGCACGGAACGGAACGGCGTTGGGTACTCTACAAGGGCGACCCCGAGGCATCCAAGGTGCCGCCCGAATGGCATGCCTGGCTGCACCATACGGTGCCCCAGCCCCTGACCGAGATCGCAGCCAATCCCAGGCCCTGGCAGAAACCCCACCAGTCCAATCCGACTGGCACCCGGGCCGCCTATCGGCCTCAGGGGCACGACTTGGTTGGCGGCAGCACCGGCTCCGGCGCCTACGAGGCTTGGCAGCCGGATGCGCAGTAAGGATCGGGAGATTCGGGAGGTTCTGGTCGGCGGCTTGGCGGTGCTGGGCTTGGTCGCCATGCTGGGGCTGTCCTACGGCGGCGGCAAGGACGCCGCCAAGACCCAGGCAGGCGAATACGCCCTGAAGGCCATCTTCAACCGCGTCGACGGGTTGCTGGAAGGCGACGAAGTCCACCTGGGCGGCATCCGGGTGGGCACCGTGGACCGCCTGAGCCTGGACGCCAACTTCCGCGCCGTGGCGACCTTGCGCATCCGCTCGTCGGTCAAGTTGCCGCGCGACACCTCGGCAGCCGTGCATACCGATGGCTTGTTCGGTTCCAAGTTCGTGGTCCTGGAACCGGGCGGCGAGGAAGAGAACTTCAAGCCCGGCGCCACCATCGACTTCACGCAGGACGCGGTGATCGTCGGCGAACTGCTGGACTTGATCATCGCCGAAGGCCGGGCGAACCGGAAGAACTAGGAAGGGGCAAGGGCCGTGGGACGCAGTCTGGTCGAAACGGTAATGGGTGCGGTGGTGCTTCTGGTGGCCGCCGCCTTCGTCTACGTGGCCGTCCAAACCGCCGAGATCAAGGCAGTGGAAGGTTACGCGCTGACGGCCTCCTTCTACAAGATCGGCGGGCTGAAGAAGGGCAGCGACGTCCGCATCAGCGGCATCAAGGTGGGCACGGTCACCGAGCACCGCCTCGCCCCCAAGACCTTCGACGCCTTGGTCGAAATGTCGATTTCGGCGAACATCAAGCTGCCGGTCGACACCGTGGCCTCCATCGCCAGCGAGGGCATCATGGGCGGCAAATACGTTCGCCTGGAACCGGGCAGCGACAAGGGCAAGACCCTGCCCCCCGGCGGCACCATCGCCAAGACCAAGGACTTCCGCTCCCTGGAGGACCAGGTCGGCGAGATCATCTTCCTGGCCACCGGCGGCAAGGACAAGCAGCAGGACGGCGGCCCGCAGCCGTGAGGATTCCCTTCTTCGGCTTGTTCGCCCAGGTCCTGATGGCCGCCGTCCCGGCGGCGGCCGAGCCCATGGGGGTGGCGGTGCTACAGGGCATGGACAAGGTGACGGCGCGGGTCTCCACCATCCGGGTGGCGGTCAACGATACGGTGCGCTTCGGCACCCTGGAAATCACCGCTTACCGCTGCGACAAGCGCTCGCCCGAAGAACTGCCGGAAAGCGCCGCCTTCCTGGACATCCGCGAAGCCCGCGTGGGCGAGGCACCGGTGGAACTGTTCCGCGGCTGGATGTTCGCCTCCAGTCCAGCGCTTTCGGCGATGGAGCACCCGGTTTACGACGTCTGGGTGCTGGATTGCGAGCAGAGCGCCGCCATGGCGCCCGCCAGGACGCCTTCCGGCAAGTCGCCGTAGAATTCGGCTGGAATCGACAGGGCCGCTTCCAGCCGTTCCAGATAGTCGCGGGCCGGGATCTCGACGGCGCCGAAGCGCTTCAGGTGCTCGGTGACGAACTGGATGTCCAGCAGCACGTAGCCACCCAGGCGCAGACGTATCGCCAAGTGCACCAGGGCCACCTTGGAGGCGTCCTCGACGCGCGAGAACATGCTCTCGCCGAAGAAGGCCCCCCCCAGCGACACGCCGTAGAGGCCCCCGACCAATTCCCCTTCCCGCCAACATTCGACGCTATGGGCGAAGCCCAGTGCGTGGAGTTCGGCATAGGATTCTTCGATGGTTCGGTTGATCCAGGTCTCGCGGCGGTTGGGCCCCGGGCTTTCGGCGCAAGCCCGCACCACGGCGGAAAAAGCGCCATCGCAGCGCACCTCGAAGGGAGCCTGGCGGAGCGTTCGCTTCAGACGGCGCGGCACGTGGAAGGCATCCAGAGGCAGGATGCCCCGCCGCTTGGGATCGACCCAGAAGAAATCCGGATCGTCGCGCGTCTCGGCCATGGGAAAGACCCCCGAGGCATAGGCGCGGAGCAGGATTTCCGGGGGAATGCGCTGAACGGGAACGGCCATGGCCCCATGATGGCTTGCCAAACTCCCTCCCGGCAAGAAGTTGTCGATACAGGACGCGCGGAACAGGGAGGGCAACACAACATGTTGCGTAATACAAATCAACAAATACGAATATATAGAAAGCCACGCCCATACAGTTTATCGGTCCGGAACGGAAAGTCGTTACAGAATATCCCACCCTCATCCGGCTCGCCTGTGGAATACGGGGATAAACTTGGCTTTTCTGTTGACTTCATAATGCCATGGCTCATACAACGTTCGGTAGGTGGCGGGGTGGGTGCCAGAGGAAGATGGAAGGCACGGACATGGGCCTCAGGGACGCACCGGCAACGGTTCGGATTTTCTACAAGCAGGGCCACCACAGCCATATCTTCACCTCGCCGGATCTGACCGGACTCCACGTTGGCGATCCTTCCATGCGCAAGGCCTACGACTGGATCGGGACGGCCGTCAGCGCGCTGGTGGAAGCCATGTGCGGCGTCAAGGCCCGCTACGAACCCGATCATCAATTCGAACAAGTTAAGGAATTGGTGGAAAACAGCCGGAAGGATAATGTCCTTCTCACCACGGTGATGCTTGCCACCCTGCGCGGCGTGGACGACGACCACGGGCACCCGGCGGCGGCAACCGGGGGACAGGGTGCCCGCCGCGCCGGCCGGCGCAAATAATCGTTTTCGATTGGGCATGGGGAATGGCCTTTCCTTAGAAAGGCCAAGGGGCGGATGGCGGCGGATCGCCTCCTCCCACCGAAGAGCAGCATGCCAACGGCAAGCAGGTCACCACGGCATCGACGAACAAGATCAACTGATCACGCCGCCAGCAGCACGTCGGCCACTTCCACCAGGCGGGCGCGGAGGGCGTCGACCTCGGGGCCCTGGCGCAGGCCGCGCAGGGTGTCGCAGACGGCCTTGGCCTTGGCCATCGCCTCGAATTCCTGTTCGTCTTCCACCAAGCGGGCGATTTCCACCAGGGTGAATTCCAGTTCGGTCTGCAGATCGTCGGTCATCGGGGGATTCGGGGTCGGCATGATGCCTCTCCATTCAAATTGAAACGTTAATATGCGTATATCATAAAATTCTAATATTGCAAACGCGAAGGAGACCTAGCGGCTTCGCGGTCGCGGCCTATCGATCGGGCCGGGCGGAACCAGGCAGCCGGGCCCGGAGCCGATAAGGTCCCGGCGCCCCATGGCCAGCAGGGCCTCGCGCAGCAAAGGGGCGTTTTCCGGGTCGTGCCAGCGCAGGAAGGCCTTGTGCAGCCGGCGCTGGCGGGCGCCCTTGGGGACAAAGACCGCCTCCCCTCCCCCTTGCCGTACCGGCCGTAGCGGATTGAGCCCCGTGTGGTACATGGCGGTGGCCAGCGACAGGGGCGACGGAAGGAAGGCCTGCACCTGATCCAGCTTGAGCCCCCGCCGCCGCAACCAGACGGCCAGCTTGACCATGTCGGCGTCGGTGGTGCCGGGATGGGCGGCGATGAAATAGGGAATCAGATATTGGCGCTTGCCGGCTGCGCGGGAAAAGCGTTCGAACATTTCCTGGAAGCGGTCATAGGCCTCGATGCCAGGCTTCATCATGCAGGCCAGCGGACCGGGTTCCGTATGTTCGGGCGCCACCTTCAGGTAACCGCCCACGTGATGGGCGGCCAGTTCCTTCACATAGTCCGGATCGCGGAGCGCCAGATCGTAGCGGACCCCGGACGCCACCAGGACCCGCTTGACACCCTTGATGGACCGTGCCTTGCGGTAAAGGTGGATCAAGGGGGCGTGGTCGGTGTCCAGGTTCTTGCAGATTTCCGGGAACACGCAGGACGGCCGCCGGCAGACGGCCTGCGCCTTGGCCGACTTGCAGGCCAGCCGGTACATGTTGGCGGTCGGCCCCCCCAGATCGGAAATGGTGCCGGTGAACCCCGGCGTCTTGTCGCGCACCGCCTCGATTTCGCGCAGCACCGACTCCTCGGACCGGTTCTGCACGATACGGCCCTCGTGTTCGGCGATGGAACAGAAGGAACAGCCGCCGAAGCAGCCGCGCAGGATGGTCACCGAAAAGCGGATCATCTCCCAGGCCGGAATGCGGGCCGTTCCGTAGGCCGGATGGGGGGCCCGGGCGAACGGCAGTTCGTAGATCCGGTCCATCTCCCCGGTGGACAGGGGAAGAGGCGGCGGATTGACCCAGACCTCCTTGTCGCCGTGCCGCTGCACCAGTGGCCGGGCATTGCCCGGATTGCTTTCCAGATGAAAGGCGCGGGAGGCTTGGGCATAAAGAAGCGGATCGTCGCGCACCGCCTCGAAGGAGGGCAGCCGCACCACGGCGGGCCCGTCGCCGCCGCCTTGCAGGAAATCGACTTCCCGCCAGCCGTCCGGCACCGCGTCGCGGATGCAGACCGACCCGCGCAGGTCGTGGATGTCCCGCAGGCGCTCCCCGACCATGACGCGGCGGGCCACGTCGACGAGGGCCCGTTCGGCGTTGCCGTAAAGCAGCAGGTCGGCCTTGGCGTCCATCAGGATGGACCGGCGCACGGTTTCCGACCAGTAGTCGAAATGGGCGATGCGGCGCAGGCTGGCCTCGATGCCGCCCAGTACGACGGGAACGTCCCGGAAGGCCTCGCGGCAGCGCTGGGCATAGACGATGGCCGCCCGGTCGGGACGTCGTCCCCCTTCCCCGCCCGCCGTATAGGCGTCGTCGTGGCGCAGCCGCCGGTCGGAGGTGTAGCGGTTGACCATGGAATCCATGTTGCCGGCGGTGACGCCGAAGAACAGGCGCGGCCGGCCAAGCGTCTTGAAGGCCTCGGCGTTCCTCCAATCGGGCTGGGCGAGAATGCCGACCCGAAGGCCCTGGGCCTCCAGCAGGCGGCCGACGATGGCCATGCCGAAGCTCGGGTGGTCCACATAGGCGTCGCCGGTGACGATCACCACGTCGCAGGCGTCCCAGCCGAGACCATCCATCTCGGCTCGCGTCGTGGGCAGGAAGAGTGCCGGAGCGTCCATCGCCGCACTATAGCCCAGGATCATTCCTTGGCGGCGAGCTTCTCCGTCAGATCGCCGCACTTCATGATGAGGTCGAGAGACGCGGCGCCACTGGCGCCATCGGGCGAACACCGTTCCCGGGCCTCGTCGGTCTTGCCCTCGGCCGCCAGTTCGGCGGTCCGGGCAACCGAAGCATGATAGCCCGCATGGGCCTCCTTGAAGGCCTCATACTCGGAAAGTCCGGTGTAGGCCATTCCCTCGCCGTAGACCCATCGCCCCACGGCACAAA
Source organism: Magnetospirillum sp. WYHS-4 (assembly GCA_039908345.1). NCBI lineage: Bacteria > Pseudomonadati > Pseudomonadota > Alphaproteobacteria > Rhodospirillales > Rhodospirillaceae > Magnetospirillum > Magnetospirillum sp. WYHS-4. Next base: position 3,412 of record JAMOBD010000043.1, on the reverse strand, counting down.
GATCGTCACGGCCGACCGCGACCGGGTCGACGGGCTCGCCCCGCTCCAGCCGCTCCCGGAAATCCCGGTGCCACCCCAGATGCAAATGGACCAATTTCTGTACCGACACCATACCCCGCTCCTGCGCCAGATAACTCGCGCCCCCGGACTGGAGGCAAAGTAACCGACTCCATCGACAAGGAATATTGTGGCAATCCCGTAGCATTTCACCCCCGCCGAAGCCACTTGCGTTCGTTCGGTTCGTGTTCTAGCTTTCAGCAGTAATCGCAATCAGGGGGGTACCATGGCGGGCTCGGTGAACAAGGTGATCCTGGTGGGAAACCTGGGGCGCGACCCCGAGGTGCGCTATGCCCAGGATGGCTCGAAGATCGTCAACTTCACCCTCGCCACCAGCGAATCCTGGAAGGACAAGGGCTCCGGGGAGCGCAAGGAAAAAACCGAATGGCACAGGGTCGTGGTCTTCAATGACCGCTTGGCCGGAATCGCCGAGCAATACCTGCGCAAAGGCTCCAAGGTCTACGTCGAGGGCTCCCTGCAAACCCGTAAGTGGACCGGCAACGACGGGCAGGAACGCTACACCACCGAAGTCGTTCTCACCCGCTTCAAGGGCGAATTGACCCTGCTCGATTCGAAGGGCGGCGGCGGTGGCGGCGGCGGCGGTTATTCCCCGCCGGGCGAGCCCGATTGGGCTCCCCCGGATCAGGGCGGTACTGCCAGCGGAAGCGGCGGCAGTCGTCCGGCCGGCGGCGCCGGGCGCGGTCCGGCGCCGGGCGGCGACCTGGACGACGAAATCCCCTTCTAGCCCGCGGGAATGTCCCACTCTCCGCTCTACCTGGATATCCTGATCCTGCTGATGGCGGCGGTCGTCATCGTGCCGGTCGCCAAACGCTTGGGAATCCCGTCGGTGATCGCCTACCTGGCGGCCGGCGTGGCCCTGGGCCCTTACACCCCGGGCCCGGTAATCATCTCCACGCAGACCCAACCCCTGGCCGAATTCGGGGTGGTGTTTCTGCTGTTCGCCATCGGCCTGGAACTGCCGATCACCCGCCTGAGATCCATGCGCCACTACATCCTCGGGCTGGGAGTACTGCAGGTTCTTTGGACCGGCGCCGCGATCGGCGGCATCGCCCTGGCCCTGGGACGCAGTTCCGCGGCGGCCTTGACGATCGGCGCCGTTCTGGCCTTTTCCTCGACCGCCGCCGTGTTGACCATGCTGGTGGAGCGCAACGAGACGGTAACCCGCTTCGGCCGCGCCGCCGTGGCCGTACTGATCCTGCAGGACTTGGCGGTCGTCCCGGTGCTGACCCTGCTGCCTCTGCTCAAGGGCGATTCGGGAAGCATCGCATCCGCCCTGGGGCTGGCCAGCGTAAAGGCGGGCGCGGCGATGGCCGTCATCTTCCTGGCGGGGCGGTTCGTCATCGGGCCGGCCTACCGCTTCATCTCGGCGGCCGGCAATCCGGAGGTTTTCACGGCGACCAACCTGCTGCTCATCCTGGCGGTCGGCTGGGCCACGGCCGAGGCCGGCATGTCCATGGCCCTGGGAGCCTTCCTGGCCGGCCTGCTGCTGTCGGATACCGCCTACCGCCATCAGGTGGAAGCCGATATCGCCCCCTTCCGCGGGTTGCTGCTGGGACTCTTCTTCATGACCGTCGGCATGGCCATCGACCTGCCGCTGGTGGGAGAGCGGCTGGGAGCGGTCCTCGGGTTGACCCTGGGACTGCTCGCCCTCAAGGCGACGATTCTTTTTGCGCTCGCCATGGCCTTCCGCCTGTCCCTGCCGGCCGCCCTGCGGGTCGGCCTGTTGCTCGCTCAGGGCGGCGAATTCGCCTTCGTGCTTCTGAAACCAGCCACCGAACTGGGGGTGGTGGAGCCGGCGGACAGCCAGATCCTGCTGGCCGTGGTGGCGCTTTCCATGGCGGCGACGCCGCTGCTCGCTTTCCTCGGACGCTTCGCCGCCGAAAAGCTGGAGCGGCGCTGGGGCCAAGAGCGCTTCGCCTTGCAGACCAGCGACCTGCGCCGCCACGTTATCATCGCCGGCTATGGACGGGTGGGGCGGACGGTGGCCCGCCTGCTGGCGGCCAGCCAGATCCCCTATGTCGCCCTGGAGACGGACCCCCATCGGGTGGCCGACGCACGGCGGGCCGGATTGCCCGTGTTCTTCGGCGATGCCGCCCAGCCGGCCGTCCTGCGTGCAGCCGGCGTCGAACGGGCCCAGGCGGTGGTAATCACCCTGAACCGGCCACGGCACGCGGAAGCGGCGGTATCTTCCGTGCGCCATGCCGCAACCGACGTGATGATCCTGGCTCGCGCCCACGACTCCCGTCAGCGCGAGATCCTTCTGAAGGCGGGAGCGACGCGGGTGATCCCGGAAACCATCGAAGCCAGCCTGCAACTGGCCGGCTTGGCCTTGCAGGAAGCGGGGCTCGACCCGGTCGAGATCGAACGCAGCCTCGACGATTTCCGGCGCGCCTACTACAGCCCTCCCCACGCCTAGGTTCGAGCGAAAAACACTCGCCGCAGCCGGCTTTGTCCCTTATCATCCCGCAAAACTATGTATAAGGGGTGCATTCACCCCGACAACAGGGAAAACCTGAATCGGCGCGGGAGGTTTCTTGCACGAGCGGCTCATCAAGGGCTTGACGATCCGCTATGCCGCCATGCTGGGCGTCTTGGCCGCCCTGATGGTCGGCGGCTATCTGCTGATGGACGGCGTGATCGCCAGCGACACCCGGGCCGGTGCCCAGATCAACACCGCCGGGCGCCAGCGCATGCTGTCGCAGCGCATCCAGATTTTGGCCCATGACTTCGCGCACTACGTGGGAGAACACGGCGACCGCGAAGGAGCCGCGGCCCTGCGCCAGGACCTTCTGGCGGCGGCCGATCAAATGGAACGTTCCCACCGTGCCCTGACGGTCGGCGACCCCGCCTTCGGCTTCGTTCCCGAGTTGTCCCGGGAAATCCGTTCCTTCTACCGCGGACCGACGGCCCAGTTGGATGCCGATGTCCGCGCCTTTGTCGGGCACGTCCGCTCGCTCGCCTGGGCGCCGCTTTCGGCGGTCAACGACGACAATCCTCATCTGCTGCATATCATGGCGTCGGCCTCCGGCCCCTTGCTGGAACGGCTGGACCAGGTGGTCGCTCTGCTCCAGAAGGAAAGCGAGTCCGGCACCGAAAAGCTGCGCGTCGCCCATGTCTGGGTGCTGGTGGCGACCCTGGGCGTCCTGGCGCTGTCGGCCATCGCCTTGTTCGATCCGATGATCAACCAGATCCGACAGGCCTTCCGGGACCGGGAGCGGGCCGACGAGCGCATCCTTCGCAGCTTGACGGAACAGGAGATCATCGCCGGGTTGCTCCGCGTCTCGGTCGAGACCTTGCCGGTCGAGGAAACCCTACGGCGCGCCCTCGCCCTGGT
>JAMOBD010000042.1 GCA_039908345.1 Magnetospirillum sp. WYHS-4 | reverse complement strand
ACCTTCGAGACGGCCCATATGGGCACCCTGTTCCTCGACGAAGTCGCCGACATGCCCCTCGAGACCCAGGGCCGTATCGTCCGCGTCCTGCAGGAACAGGTCTTCCACCGCATCGGCGGATCGACCAAGGTCCAGGTGGACGTGCGGGTGGTGGCAGCCACCTCGCGCAATCTGGCCAACGAGATCGCCGCCGGGCGCTTTCGCGAAGACCTTTTCTACCGCCTGAATGTCGTCCCACTGTTGGTTCCTTCTCTTAAGGAACGGCGCGAGGATATTCCGCTACTGGTCAGTCATTTCATGCAGAAGATCGCCGAGGCCAACGGACGCCCGCCGCGCCCGGTGAGCGAGGAGGCCATGGTCCTGCTGCAAAGCTACGAATGGCCCGGCAATGCCCGAGAATTGCGCAATGTGGTCGAGCGCGTGTTGATTACCGCCCCGGAAGGCGGAGCCGACGCCGTCATCACCGCCGACATGCTGCCGTCCGAGATCGCGGGATCGGCGCCGGTGAACGCCGATTTCGGGCGTAGCGCCGAGATCATGGCTTTGCCCCTGCGCGAAGCCCGCGAAATCTTCGAACGCGAATACCTGCTCGCCCAGATGGATCGCTTCGGCGGCAACATCTCGCGCACCGCCGCCTTCGTCGGCATGGAACGGTCGGCCCTGCATCGCAAGCTCAAGGGTTTGGGCGTACAGACCGGCCCCGGTCCTGGGGAGGAATTATGAAGGTCATCGTCTGCGGCGCCGGCCAGGTCGGATTCAATATCGCCCGCCAGTTGGCCCTGGAAGGCAACGACGTCACCGTCATCGACCAGTCCCCCGAATTGATCCGGCGCATCGGCGATACCGTCGATGCCCAGGGAATCATCGGCCATGCCTCCCATCCGGACGTGCTGGAGAGGGCAGGGGCGACCGATGCCGACATGATCATCGCGGTGACCTATGCCGATGAAGTCAACATGGTCGCCTGCCAGGTCGCCCATTCGCTGTTCGAGGTTCCGACCAAGATCGCCCGCATCCGCCACCAGAGCTACCTGGACCCCATGTGGGCCAACCTCTTCACCCGTGAGCACCTACCCATCGACGTCATCATCTCGCCCGAAATCGAGGTGGCGCGCGCCGTCGTGCGGCGTCTGCGGGTGCCGGGCGCCTTCGAGATGATCTCGCTGGTCGAGGACAAGGTGAAGCTGGTCGGCGTGCGTTGCGGCCCGGCCTGTCCGGTGCTCCGCACCCCCTTGCGCCAACTTTCCCAGCTTTTCCCCGATCTCAACATGGTGGTGATCGGCATCTTGCGCGACGGCAAGACCATCGTGCCGTCCGGCGACGACCTGATGCTGGCCGGCGACGAAGTCTATTTCGTTGTCGACGCCAAGCAACTGCCGCGCGCCATGGCCGCCTTCGGCCACGAGGAATCCGAAGCCCGCCGCGTCCTGATCTTCGGCGGCGGCAACATCGGCCTGTTCCTGGCCCAGGAGATCGAGCGCGAGCATCCGGGCGTCAATATCAAGATCGTCGAACAGAGCGCCAAGCGCGCCGAAGAAATCGCGCCCCTTCTACGGAATGCGGCGGTAATCCACGGAGATGTCCTTGACCCGGAAATCCTGGAAGAGGCCAACGTCCATGCCGTGGAAACCGTGGTGGCGGTGACCAACGATGACGAGACCAACATTCTTTCCTCGTTGCTGGTCAAGCGCTACGGATGTCCGCGCGTCATCACTCTGATCAACAAGGGTGCCTACGAGCCGCTGATTTCGTCGTTGGGTGTGGATGTCGTGGTAAGCCCCAGAAACATCACGGTTTCCACCGTACTGCAACATGTCCGCCGCGGCCGCATCCATGCGGTCCACTCCCTTCGCGACAATTTCGGCGAGGTGATCGAGGCCGAGGCCATGGAGACATCCAGCCTGGTCGGGCAGCCCTTGCGTGACGTCAAGCTGCCCGATGGCGTCCTGGTGGGCGCGGTAGTGCGCGGCACCGAGGTGATCAGCCCGCGGGGCAACACGGTGATCGAGGACAAGGACCGGGTCGTGATGTTCGCCGCCGCCGCCGCGGTGCGCAAGGTGGAAAAGATGTTCGCCGTCCAGTTGGAGTTCTTCTGAGCCGATGCCGAGAACCGCATACGTCAACGGGCGCTACGTGCCCCATGGGGAGGCCGTGGTCCATATCGAGGATCGCGGCTATCAGTTTGCCGACGGAGTCTACGAGGTTATCGCCGTGCACGGCGGCCGGCTGGTGGACACCGACGGCCATCTGGACCGCCTCGACCGTTCCCTTCGGGAGATGCGCATGGCTTGGCCTCTGGGACGCCGGGCCTTGGGCGTGGTGTTGTCCGAGGTGGTGCGGCGCAACGGCTTTCGCGACGCCACGCTCTACCTTCAGGTGACGCGCGGCGTGGCGCCCCGCGATCACGCCTTTCCCGCCCATGCCGGAAGCAGCTTGGTGGTCACGGTGCGTCGGCGTCCACCTTTCGACAAGGCTGTCCAAGCCAAAGGCGTCGCCGTGGTCACCGTCCCGGATATTCGCTGGAAGCGCTGCGACATCAAGACGATATCGCTGATTGCCAATGTGATGGCCAAGCAGGCGGCCAAAGAGAAGGGGGCCTATGAGGCTTGGCTGGTGGACGCCGAAGGCCGCGTCACCGAGGGGTCGTCCTCCAACGCCTGGATCGTCACCAAGGGCGGGGATCTGGTCACCAGGCATCTGGATGAAGGTATCTTGGGCGGCATCACCCGCGCCGTGCTGTTGCGCCTGATGAAGGAGGAAGGCATCCGTTTCGCCGAGCGTCCGTTCACCATGGCCGAGGCCAAGGTAGCCCGCGAAGCCTTCGCCACCGGGTCCACTACCCTGGTGAAGCCCATCGTCTCCCTGGATGGCAAGAAGGTCGGCGACGGGAAGCCGGGCCCGGTGGCCCTTCGGCTGCTCGACCTCTACGTCGAGCATATGGAGGGGCGCCTCCCGTGACCTCTTCCCGGCAGCGTCCGCGCGCCCTGGTCTTCGATTGGGACAATACCCTGATCGATTCCTGGCCGGCCATCCACGACGCCAACAACCATACCCTGGAATCCTTTGGCCTGCCGCCCTGGACGTTCGAGGAAACCAAGGCCCGGGTGCGCAAGTCCATGCGCGACAGCTATCCGGAACTGTTCGGAGACCGGTGGGAGGAGGCCGGAAGGGTATTCTACGAACGCTTCGCCGCCCGCCACCTGGTGACAGTGACGCCCCTGCCGGGGGCCGAGGCCATGCTGGCCGCCCTGCGGGCCGCCGGGTTCTACCTGGGGGTGGTAAGCAACAAGAAGGGCGACTACCTGCGCGACGAGGCCCGCCACCTGGGCTGGGACGGCTTCTTCGGGCGCATCGTCGGAGCCTTCGACGCCGACCGCGACAAGCCGGCTCCCGAACCCGTCTACCTCGCCCTGGAAGGCAGCGGCGTGCAGGCCGGCCCGGACGTCTGGTTCGTCGGCGACACCGGGGTCGACATGGAATGCGGCCTCAATGCCGGTTGTATCCCGGTCCTGGTCCGGGAAACCCCGCCTATCGATGAGGAGTTCTCAGCCTTTCCCCCCGCAATTCACGTGGGTAGCTGCGAAGCCCTTTCCATTCTGGTCAGAAGCCTGTAAGGTGCGCCGACCATCGGCGGGAAATCGGGGGGAGCAATTTTCGGTTTTCCGTCAGGTTCCGGTGGGATAACCGAAAAAAAGGGGGGGAGAACAAACCAATGTCCTCCGAGCGTTCGCAAAACGTACAAGACGTCTTTTTGAACTACATCCGGAAGCAAAAGACACCCGTCACCATCTTCCTGGTCAACGGCGTGAAGCTGCAGGGCGTGGTCACCTGGTTCGATAATTTCTCGGTCCTGTTGCGGCGAGATGGGCATACCCAACTGGTCTACAAGCACGCCATCTCGACCGTGATGCCTTCGACCCCGGTTCAGCTCTTCGAGCCGGAAGCCGAAGTGGCGGGCAGTTCCACCTGACCGGCGGGGTTTTCCCGGCACGACAGGATACGCCGCCCCATGGGTGAGCGTTGTGTGGTCGTGCATCCGCACGTCAAGGCCGGCCGTTACGATGCCGGCGAAGCGCGTCGTGCGCCAGCCGCGCGGCTGGAAGAGGCCATGCGACTGGCCGAGGCCATCGGGTTGGAGATCGTCCATTCCGAGGTCGTCAACGTCTCCGATATCCGGCCCGCCACCCTCCTGGGTAGCGGGGCGGTGGAGCGTCTGGGCGGGCTGATCGCGGATTTCGAGGTTGCGGTCGCGGTGGTCGATGGGCCGCTGTCGCCGGTCCAGCAACGCAACCTGGAGCGGGCCTGGAAGTGCAAGGTCATCGACCGCACCGGCCTGATCCTGGAAATCTTCGGCGCTCGGGCCCGCACCCGTGAAGGGCGGCTGCAGGTCGAGTTGGCTTCCCTGACCTTCCAGCGGTCCCGCCTGGTGCGATCCTGGACCCACCTGGAACGCCAGAGGGGCGGATTCGGGTTCCTGGGCGGTCCCGGTGAAACCCAGATCGAGACCGACCGCCGCCTGATCGGCGAACGCATCGTCCGCCTCAAGAAGGAGTTGGAGGAGGTGGCGCGCACCCGCGGCCTCCACCGCAAGGCGCGTCGTCGGGTCCCCTATCCCGTCGTCGCGCTGGTGGGTTACACCAACGCCGGCAAATCGACTCTGTTCAATCGACTGACCTTGTCGGAAGTCTTTGCCAAGGATCAGCTTTTCGCCACCCTTGATCCCACCATGCGGGGCTTGGCGCTGCCTTCCGGCCGCATGGCGATCTTGTCGGATACCGTGGGGTTCATCTCCGATCTGCCCCACGAACTGGTCAATGCCTTCCACGCGACCTTGGAGGAGGTCCAGGAGGCGGACATCGTCCTGCACGTCCGCGATGCCTCCCACCCCGATGCCGAGGCACAGCGCCAGGACGTGGAAGACGTGCTGAAGGAACTGGGGCTGGAGCCATCCCTGCCGGGCCGCCTGATCGAGGTCCTGAACAAGATCGACTTGCTGCCCCCCGAGGAACGCGAGGTTCTCGGCAACAAGGCGCGGCGGGAGGAGCCTGCCGTCGCCCTGGTTTCCGCCCATACCGGTGAGGGCTGCGCCGACCTGCTGGCGGCCATCGACGCCCGCTTGGCGGCCGCAGCCGAAACCCTGGAAGTGGTCCTTCCTCCCGAGGATGGTGCAACCCTGGCATGGCTCTACCGCCATGGCGAAGTGGTATCGCGGGAATCCGGCGAGGATGGAGCCCTTCACCTGACCGTACGCCTCGACAGCGACAACGCGGCCCGCTTCCGCGGCCGACCGGTGCGATGACCGACAACGACGGCATCATCGAGATTCTCACCGACCCCGGAGAAGCCGAGGTGGCCCGCCAAGCCAGCGCCGCCCGCTTGGTGGCAGCCGGCCATCCTGCCGATTACGCCGCCCTGGGATTGCGCGAGGAAAACCAGTTCTGGCGGGTGATCCGCGATCCGGTGCGCTTTCCCGATGGACACGTCGGGACTTACCACCGGGTAGTGGTGCGTCCGGAATACCTGCCGGCGGTCTCCGCCCTGCCGCTGCTGGGCGACAAAATCGTCCTGATCCGCATCTTCCGCCACCCGTTGCGGGCTTTCCTGTTGGAAACGCCGCGCGGTTTCGGTACGCCCGGCCTGAGCCCGGAGGAGGGGGCCCGCTTGGAGTTGGAGGAAGAAATCGGCGCCAAGATCACGGAGATGATCGATCTTGGCCAGGCTTATCTGAGTTCGGGCCTGTCGGACGAGGTCGCAGCCTTCTTTCTGGCGCGGTTGGAATCCGTCGGCCTGCCCGAGAAGGCGGAAGCCATCCGCGATATTCTAACGGTCTCGGTACCCGAGTTCGAGGCGATGGCGTCCGATGGCCGCATCACCGACTCCTTCACCCTGATCGCCTTTCTCCGGGCGCGGCTGAAGGGCCTCTTGTAGCCCTCACCAGAAACGGCCGGAGGCCCCCAGGGCGACGGTCGCCAGTCCCAGATACAGATTGATGTGGACGATGCCGCGGACCTGCGCCTGGTGCTTCGCCGCTTCCGGCCAGTTCCCGGCAACGGCCGCCGCCCGGAAGCGGGCGTAGGGTCGGGTGAACAAAAAGACGAACAGCCCCATCATGGCCAACCCCGTTCCCTGCATCAGATGGACGGCGAGGGGGGCGGCGGCGAAGCTGCCGTACATTGTGAAAATAAGTCCGTAACCCGTTGCCAGAAGAGTGACGATGGCCGTCCAGACAAGGCGGAAGAAGCGTGGAAAGACCTGCTGCCACAGGCGCAGCGGCTGGGGGGATTCCAGCACCGGAAGCGACGGGCGCAGGGCGAAGTGGGCGAAGGACATGCCGCCCACCCAGACCACGGCGGCCAGGGCATGGAGGGCGGCCAGCAGGGCGATCATGAAGGTATTCCTTATCGGGAACCAAGGGGCCCGGAATGGTATGTCCGGCCGGAGACGACTTCAAGACCGAGAGAGCGGCATGCTTGGCGGTTTCCATTGAGGAGCGGGTGGACTAGTCTGCTTGCAGGCATGGGCAAGCGGAGTTTCCCGGCGATGGGACGGCAAGACCCGGAACAGCGCGAATTCGTGGCCTTGACCCGTTTCTCGATAGCCGACGGCATGGAGGATTCTATCAAGGAAGCCTTCCGCAACCGGCCCAATTTGGCGGAAATGGCGGCCGGATTCGTCCGTATGGATGTTCTCGACCCCAAGGATCGGCCGCAAGAACTCTGGCTGGTCACTCATTGGGTTGACCAGGCAAGCTTCGAGGCTTGGCACCGCAGTCATGTCGACCATGACTCCCATGCCGGCATTCCTCCGGGGCTCAAGCTGATTCCCGCCGAACCTCCCATGCCCCCCGTCACCGCCACCACCGAGCCCTGATCGCTCTTGCTATGCCAGGACGGCCTGAATATCGCTCTGGGAGAAATCGTTGCCCTTGAACAGCAGCGGCAACCCACGCCCGGCAGCAAGGGCGTAGGCGGCACAGTCGCCGAAGTTGAGGGCGGCAGGGTGACGCCCCTTGCCGAACCGCAGGAAGGCGTCGCGGGCAAGCTCGGACTGACGACGATCAAACGGCATCACCTCGATTCCGACCCGCTCGATCAGGGTGTCGAGGTCATCGGCGGCGCCGGCTCCCGACCGACCGATCAGCACCATGGCGGCTTCCAGGTGGCTGACCGCCGACAGCATACAGCCATCGGCATCGGCGATGGCCCGCGCAATCCGCGGTGCGTCGTCCTCGCCCCGAAGCAACGCCACCACGGCGGAGGTGTCGAGAACGATCACGATGGCAGGCCGTCGTCGCCGTAGAGATCCGCCTCGGAAAAGCCGGGATCGATCACTGGACGGGCCGCTCCGTGACGGGCAATCGCCATGATGTCGGCAAACAGTTCATCCGCCCTGGCGCGGTCCCGTGCCGGGCGGCGGCGAACACCGTCGTCGATGAATTCCGCCCCCGCCTCCTCCAGCGCCCGCTGAACCTCTTTCACCGTGCCGGGAGAGACCCGCTGAACGCCGTTGAACGCCTCCAGCCGACGAATGGTGGCGGCGGAAATATGGGCGCGACGAGCCAGATCATCCTGCCCGATGCGGAGAAGCGCTCTGGCGGCGCGGACCTGTTCGGACGTAATCATGAGCGATATATAGCACCATGCGCTGTTTAGCGCCATCCAGATCGGATGCCGGCCTCGCTTTCCGCGCTATTCCGCCAATGCGTCCGGTTCGGGGGCCCCATCCCAGCCCACGACCTTGTTGCGGCCGGTTTCCTTCGCCTCGTAGAGCGCCTGATCGGCCAGTTCGATGGTGCGCTGGAGGCTGCAGGAAGGATGGACTTCCGCCACTCCGAAGGAAGACGTCACCGGTAGGTCCTCGCCGGAGGGTAAGGGGGCCGGGCGTTTTTCCAGTTCGTGGCGGACGCGTTCCAGCACCACCCGCGCCGCCTTCAGGTCGGTGTCGGGAAGGCAGAACAGGAACTCCTCGCCGCCGTAGCGGTAGACCGAGTCGTAAGGCCGCACGTGGGCCAGGAAGCACTCGGCGGCGAACAGCAGTACCGCATCGCCCGCCGTATGGCCGAAGGTATCGTTGACGCTCTTGAAGCGGTCCAGGTCGGCCAAGCCGATGCAACAGGGCTGGCCGGTGCGCAAGGCTCGCTCGCGTTCCCGGTCCAGGTCGCGCAACATGGCCTGGCGGTTGTTCAAGCCGGTCAAGGGGTCCAGGTCCGACGAGGCGTGGGCGAAAGCCTTTTCCAGCCGCCGGGTCTGGGCGACGAAGGTCCGGGTCTGGTCCATGAAGGCGTCGTAGTCGACCCGCGCCAGGGTTTGGCCTCGCCCGGCGGTGGCGGCCAACCCGGCCGCCCGGTCGTGCATCTCCCGGTGCAGGCGTGCCAGATTGCGGATGGCCGGCTGATTGACCAAGCCCTGGTGCTGGTGCTTCACGTACCAACTGCCGAAACGGCAAAGATGATGGGGATCGTAGGCCAGATCGTGGGGCGAGGGCTCGCCGGGGCAGAGCAGGGACCGGTGCCACTGCCCCAGCCAAGCCAAGTGATCGTTCACCGCACGATCCAATTCCTCCAGGATATCCTGGGTGGTGACGGGGGGAGGCAGGACGGGGCGACGGTGCGGCATGTCGGAAACCCTGGCATCACTCGAGGCCGGAGGCAATCGTTTCACCGAAACCGAGGGTTTCGGCGAAGGTGGCGCGGAGCGCCGCGTCGACCTCGGGCATGCCGGCCGCGACTCCGAGATCGGCCAGGGAAGTCACTCCATACCCGGCGAGACCGCATGGCACGATGCCGTTGAAGTGGGACAGATCGGGATTCACGTTGATCGACAGCCCATGGAAGGACACCCAGCGGCGCACGCGGATGCCGATGGCGGCCACCTTGTCCTCGCGTCCGCCGCCCCGTGCCACCCAGATGCCCACTCGTCCCTCCCGCCGCTCACCGACAACGCCCAGGCGGGCCAAGCTGCGGATGGTCCATTCTTCCACCGTTTGCACGAAAGCGCGGACGTCGCGGCCCCGCGGAGTCAGGTCGAGCATCAGGTAGGCTACCCGCTGTCCCGGCCCGTGGTAGGTGTAGCGCCCGCCGCGTCCGGCCGAGAAAACCGGGAATCGATGCGCCTCCAGCAGTTCCGAAGGATCGGCGCTGGTGCCGGCGGTGTAAAGGGGAGGATGCTCCAGCAGCCAGACGCACTCGGCGGCGTGGCCGGCGCGAATGGCTTCCACCCTGGCTTCCATGAACGCCATGGCCTCGGGATAAGAGACCGGATGGGGGCTGGTCCGCCATTCGACGGGAAGGATTTCCATACCGCGCTTGATCCCCATGCCGGGATTTGCTATTCCCCCCGCATCAAACGGCAATCGAGGGAGCCGTTGCAAGGAGTTTCGCGGTCGTGGCGGAATTGGTAGACGCGCACGCTTGAGGTGCGTGTGTCGCAAGACGTGGGAGTTCGAGTCTCCCCGACCGCACCATTCATCCCTTGAAGGCCCGCCGTCAGCGCCGGGCCTTTTTGGTTTCCGCGGGAGGGCGCGCCATGGCGACCGAACCCGACGATCAGACTCGGGCCTTGCCGGCCGGGGCGGAATCCGTCCCGGACGAGGAGACGTTCGCTTTGGCGCCGACCGTCGAACAGGATGTGGTCGACGCCTTGGCGGAAGCCGAACCCGAACGCGTCAAGGAACTGGTCGCGCCGCTGCACTACTCCGACATGGCGGACCTGCTGGAACGCCTGCGCCCGGAAGACCGGCGGACCTTGGTCCGCTACATCTCCGACGACTTCGATCCGGACATCCTGGCCGAATTGGACGATACGGTCCGCGAGGAAATCTTCACCTATTTCCGCCCCGAACAACTGGCCCTCGCCCTCACCCAGTTGGACACCGACGATGCCGTGGCGGTCATCGAGGAACTGGACGAGGCGGACCAGAAGGAGATCCTGGACGCCATCCCGACCGAGGAACGCACCCTCATCGAGGAAAGCCTGTCCTACCCGGAAGATAGCGCCGGCCGCCTGATGCAGCACGACTTCGTGGCCGTGCCCAGCTTCTGGACATCCGATCAGACCATCGGGTTCGTGCGCGGCGGCGTGGACTACGACGGCGATCCGCTGCCCGAGACCTTCTACGACATCTACGTGGTCGATCCGGCGCACCGGCCGTTGGGCACCGTACCCCTGGCCCTGTTGGTGCGGACAGCCGGCGACAAGTCCCTGACCGAGATCATGCAAACCGGCCTCGAAGCCATCCCGGCCACCACCGACCAGGAGGAAGTGGCCTTCCTGTTCCGTCAACGCGACTTGGTATCCGCGCCGGTGGTGGATGACGCCGGCCGCCTGGTGGGTGTGGTCACCATCGACGACGTGGTGGACGTCATCGACGAAGAGAACGAGGAAGACCTCATGCTGCTGGCCGGCGTGCGCGAGACCGACCTCTACAGCGCCGTGCTCGACACCACCAAGGCCCGGTCCACATGGCTGCTGGTCAACCTGGGCACGGCCTTCTTTTCCTCGACCATCATCGGCCTGTTCGAGGGCACCATCGAGAAGATCGTCGCCCTGGCAGCCCTGATGCCCATCGTGGCTTCCATCGGCGGCAACGCCGGAACCCAGACCTTGACCGTGGCGGTGCGCGCGCTCGCCACCAAGGAACTGACGCCGACCAACGCCCGGCGCGTGATCGGCAAGGAATTCCTGGTTGGCTGCATCAACGGACTGGCCTTCGCCGTATTGGTCGGCTCTTTCGCCTGGGCGGTCTACGGCAAGCCGCAGATCGGCGCGGTGATCGGCGCCGCAATGGTGGTCAATCTGGTGGTCGCCGGCTTGGCCGGCTCGACCGTTCCCCTTCTGCTCAACCGATTCAAGATCGACCCCGCCGTGGCCTCCAGCGTCTTCCTGACCATGCTGACCGATTCCATCGGCTTCTTCGCCTTCCTGGGACTGGCGACCTTGTTCCTGCTGTAGTAGCCTCGCCGGCATGTCGAAGGCACTGGCCACCATCCTCATCGGAGAAGACTTCCAGGCCCTGTGGAAGCGGCGCATGGCGCCTTCTTGGCAAGCCTACGCCGCTCGCCATGGCTACGACGTCGTGACGGTCGACGACTACATCGACAAGGGCCCGCGCGGCCGCGAACGCACCCCCCATTGGCAAAAATGCCTGATCCTGGAAGACGAGCGGGTCCGACGCTACGACGATGTCGTATGGCTGGATGCCGACATCATGATCAACCACCATACGGCGCCCTGCATCGTCTCGGCCACCGAACCGGGGCGGATCGGGTTGGTGAGCAGCCGCGAACAGGACTATGGCTCGCCCGCCATCCGCGACAACCTGCTGGCGCGGCGCACCGACTTGGTTCCCGAGTCGAGACGGCCGGACCTACCCAAGGACTGCCGCGAACGCTACCTGAAGGCCGGCCTGTCGGGGGAGGTGGACGATTACGCCAATACCGGAGTCCTGGTGCTGAAACCGGAACGCCATGCGGCGCTGCTGCGCCACGTCTATGACAGCTACGAGGAAAATCCCTTCACCGCCAAGGAAGAGGCCTGCCTCAGCCATGCCATCTTCAATAGCGGCCTGGCCCAAGGCCTGGACAGCCGCTTCAACACGGCTTGGTATCACCTCATGGTGGAACACTATCCCTTCCTGATGTTGGAAGAATCTCGCCGTAATCCGCTGCTGGTCGCCATGGCGGTGAATGCGGGATGGTCGAACTGCTGGTTCATGCACTTCACCGCAGACGTCGATCGCTCCTATGCGGACTTGGTGGTGCAGAACGCCACCTACCTGGAGGGCTTCCGCATTGCTTTCCGCCTGTTGGGCCGCGGGGGGTAGAGACTTCCGAACCGGGGGAACTTTCTGCTACAAGGGCACCACCCTTATTTCCAGGAGCGGACCATGGCCAAGCGGAACAGCACCCGGCGGCGCGTCGCCATCATTGGAGCCAGCGGCTACACGGGCGCCGAGTTGGTGCGCCTGCTGCTCGGCCATCCCGGCGTGGAGATGACGACCCTGACTGGCGACCGCAAGGCCGGCCAGAGCATGGGCGCCGTGTTCCCGCATCTGGCGGGCGCCCGCCTTCCCGACCTGGTGAACCTGGAGCAGGTGGACTGGGCCGCCCACGACGTGGCCTTCTGCTGCCTGCCGCACGGCACGACGCAAGAGGTGATCTCCAAGCTGCCCGAACACCTGACGGTGATCGACCTGTCGGCCGATTTCCGGCTCGACGACGTCAAGGTCTATGCCGAATGGTACGGCCACGAACACCGGGCGCCCAAGCTGCAGAAGCAGGCGGTCTACGGCCTAAGCGAGCTGTACCGGGATGCCATCCGCAAGTCGCGCCTGATCGCCTGCCCTGGCTGCTATCCGACTTCGGCCCAATTGCCCCTGGTGCCCCTGATCGAGGCCGGGCTGATCGAGACCCGCGACATCGTCATCGATTCCAAGTCGGGGGTCAGCGGCGCCGGCCGGGCGGCCAAGGAAGGCTCGCTCTACGCCGAGGTGGGAGAAGGCATCCATGCCTACGGCGTGGCCAGCCACCGCCATGCCCCCGAGATCGAGCAGGGCCTCAGCCGCGCCGCCGGCAAGCCGGTGCTGGTCACCTTCACGCCGCATCTGATGCCGATGAACCGGGGCATCCTGTCGACCATGTACGTGAAACTCGCCAAGGGCGCGTCGGCAGCCACGCTACGGGCGGAACTTCAGGCGCGTTACGCGGGCGAGCCCTTCGTGCGCGTGGTGCCGGAAGGCGCGCTACCGGCCACCCGGCACGTGCGGGGGTCCAATCACTGCGTCATGGGCGTTTTCGACGACCGCCTGCCCGGCCGGGCCATCGTCATTTCGGCCATCGACAACCTGGTCAAGGGCGCGTCGGGCCAGGCGGTTCAGAACATGAACCTGGCCTGCGGCTTCGCCGAAACCACCGCCCTGGAACAGGCGCCGCTGTTCCCCTGAAAGACGAAGGCCCGGCACGACGGCCGGGCCTTCCATTCCCTTTGCGGTCCTCGGATACTCAGCCCTTGGCGAAGTTGGCCGCGGCGAAATCCCAGTTGACCAGATGGTCCAGGAAGGTCTGGACGTAGTCGGGGCGGCGGTTCTGGAAGTCCAGGTAATAGGCGTGTTCCCAGACGTCGCAGGTGAGCAGGGGCGTCTGGCCGTGCACGATAGGGGTATCGGCGTTGCCGGTCTTGGTCACCTTGAGCTTGCCGCCTTCCTTGACCAGCCAGGCCCATCCGCTGCCGAACTGGCCGACGGCGGCCGCCTTGAATTCCTCCTTGAACTTGTCGAGCGAGCCGAAGTCGCGGTCGATAGCCGCCGCCAAGTCGCCCGAGGGTTTGCCGCCGCCGTTCGGCTTCATGCTGTTCCAATAGAAGGTATGGTTCCAGACCTGGGCGGCGTTGTTGAAGATTCCGGCCTTGGCGGCATCGCCGGCCACCGCCTTGCAGACGTCTTCCAGGCTCTGGGTGGCCAGCGGGCCGTCCTTAGCCAGGTTGTTCAAGTTGGTGACGTAGGCGTTGTGATGCTTGCCGTGATGGAAGCCCAGCGTGTTGGCCGTGATGTGCGGCTCCAGCGCATTGGCCGCATAGGGCAGGGGCGGAAGTTCAAAAGCCATAATGTGCTCTCCCTGGCAAAAAAGAATGCGATAAACTCGCCCCAAAGGTATGGCCTCCGGCTTGCGTTTTAAAGGGTCTCGTCCCACTTTTCGCCCATGGCTTCCCTGTCCCCTTGCGGCGCCCTGGCCCGCCGCCTCGACAACGACCGCTTTCTTTGTGCCCTGGCCGCCCCGGCGGTGGAGCGGGAAGGCCTCTTCGCCCTTCTGGCTCTGGGGGCCGAATTGTTCCAGATCCGCCACCGGGCGCGGGAACCGCTGCTACGGCAGATCCGGTTGCAATGGTGGCGGGATTCCGTGGAATCCGTCTTCGCCGGCCATCCGCCCCGCCAGCCGACCGCAGAGGCCTTGGCCGAGACCATCGCCCGCCACGGCCTGGAGCGGTCTCTGTTCGACCGCCTGCTGGATGGTCATCAAGCCGACTTGGCCGACGGGCCGCCGGACGATTCGGAAGGCTTGGCCCAGGCGACGGCCGGTACACTGACGCTGTTGGCCCTTCAAGTCCTGGGGGTCCGCGACGGCCCGGTGGCCGAGGCCGGCCATCGGGTGGGCATCGCCTGGGGATTGGTGGACTTGGCGCGGCGGGGGCGAATTCCTTGGGAGACGACGCTCGCCCTAGGCCATCTCGCCGAGGCGCGCCGACTGGCGCCACGTCCGCCGAAAGCCGCTTTGCCGGCTTTGCTGCCGGCCACCTTGGCCGAGACCTATCTGGCCCGTCCGGACCGGACCCAACGGGGAACGCTTGGTCTCATTCGCCTTTTTGCACGGGGATTGCGGGGGCGCTACTGATCGCCGGTCCCGGCTTGGCAGGAGCCGGCTTCATCACCATCAAGTCCAGGTTGGACAGGCGCGGGAAGATCGGCTTGCCCTGGGAATCGCGCAACAACACGACGCCGTGGTTCATATCGGGAAAACCGCCCCGAGAGTCGTCGAAAGCACGGATTTCAAGGGATGACACCCGCCCCGTGGTCACGTCGTGACTGCGCCAGGAGACGGAGGGGTTATCCTGGCCGGGGGACCCCAGGGGTGCGATCCGGCGCATCCAGGCATCGGTCGGCGGGCCGTAAAGCTCGGTGAAATGGGCCACCACCGCCTCGAAGGAACCAGCCTGGAACAGGGTATGGAAGGCGGTTGCCTTGCCCGCGTCGTAGCGGACGATGGTCTGGAATCCCTGGTAAAGAACTGTGTTGACGTCGAAATGGACCTGCATGCCGGTGGGCCAAGCCAGAGGCTCCAGGCAGAAGACGACGGTTCCCCGTTCCTTCGACAGGCAGGCCTGACCGTAGGCCGTGGTCGAAACCTGGATGCCGTCCGGCAGAGCCTTGCCCAGGCTATAGGACCCGGCAAGGACGAAGGGCAATCCGATAATGCTTCCCGAAGCCGCCGGCAAGGCTGGAGGAGGGACAGGTTCCCTGTCCTTGGACGCGGCTTTGGCGAGTTGAACCGGCTTTTCGGAAGGCGAATCCTTGGCTGCTTCCTCGAACAGGCCGGAAGGCGGGGCTGCTTTCCGGTTAGGCTCGCGGCTGGGCGGCTTCAGGAACTCGCTCAGGCGATCGAAGATGCCGCTACCCTGGGGGGGGGCGGCCTCGGTCCCGCCGCCCGCTTCCAAAGGAGCCAAGGCATCGGCTAACCCGCCGCCGTTCCCTGGGGCGCGCCGGGACTCTCCCCGTTCGAAACGTGGATCGAAGCCACTGGCCGGGGGTTGGCCGGGGACACCGCCCGCCACCGGCATGCCGGGACTGAAGGGGTCACGCGGCACCTGGGAGGCGGGAGGAAGCTTCCCTCTCCCGGTCTGGGCGACCCCGCCCGGATGGTAAGGCTCGTCGGATAGGTATTGCTCGATATCCGGAATGCCCAGCTTGGTCAGAGCCGACGGGACCTTTCCAGAGCCCGTCGTCCCGCCCCCTTCCGGCGGGACGGTGGCGATGGGGTCTTCGGCCACGGGCAGCCAACGCTTTTTCGGCTTCGGGGCAGGCTTGGATTCAGGAACGGTCGCAGGCTTCGCCTTTTCGCCGCCGAAAGTCTCCTTGAGACCGCTGAACAGGCGCGACAGCAGACCGGGGCCCGGTTCCGGCTTGGCCGCCGGCTCTTCCGCCGCCGGAGTAGGCACGGGAGACGGGGAAGTGGGGGGAGGGAGGGCGGCCACCTGCTGGGGAGGAGGCTCGGAAGGGAGCTCAGTCGTCACAGTCCTAGGCGCCCATGCGTCCTTGGCCTCGGAGTCTGGTGGCGGAGCCTTGTCCCCACCCCGGGACTCCTTGAGCCCGGAGAACAGGCGCGACAAAAGTCCCGGAGCCGGCTCCTGCCTTGTTACCGCCGGCTCTTCTCCCGTAGTGGGCGACGGCGGAGAAGGGGAAGGCGGGACAGGGGGAGGGGCCGTCACCTGAACCGGCGTCTCGATAACCGGAGCGGGGGGCACGATCACGGCCTTAGGGGCCCAGGATTCCTTCGCTTCGGGTAAATCGATAGAGGCCACGCTGGCCGACGGATCGATTTTCATCACCCGCCGCAATTCCGACGACAGCCGCGCCAAGAACCCGTCTCGACGCGCCTCCGGAGCGGGGGACTCGGCGACGACGGCGGATTCCGGCTCCTCCCTTTTTGGCGCCTCCTCGGCCTTGGTCGAAGTATCTGGCGGCGGGGGCGGAACGGACGGGGTGGCGATCTTAAGCTCCTTGGGCGCCCAGCCTTCCCTCGCCACAGGCGCCGGTTCCGGTTGCGGATGATCGTGTCGAGCTATCTCTGTCTTGGCGGGCGGGAGACGCGGCGGCCCGTCGGCCGATTCCGGAGAGGGGGGAGGAATTGATGTCTCCAGGCTCAGAACACGCCGCAGTTCGCCTTGCAGGCGGTCCAGGAACGTGACGCCAGGTGCCACCGGAACAGGAACCGGCGGAGACGGCGCCGTCACGGCGGCTTCAGCCGGGAGGGGAACCGGCGGCGGCTCCACCACGGCGATCGGAGGAGGGGATACGGGAGGCGTCGGTGGAAACGGCGACGGGCGGGGAGCGGCTGCGACCGCCGGAACTGGCGGTGGTGGAACCGGACGGGCGGGCGCACTGTCTCCCTTCATGTCCATCAGGTAGCGGGCGATGGGGAAATAGCCCTTGTCGAGGGCGACATCGGCCGCCGTCAGGCCCCACTCGTCCAAAGTATCGACGCGGGCTCCCGCCCTTATCGCCGCCTGGGCGGCCGCCAGATCGTTCCGGCGCACCGCCTCGAACAGGTACTGGTCGGGGCTCATGCGCGATTCGGCCCCAAGTGCCGGCCAAGAAAGCCCGAGCACAGCCGCCAACAGCGCGGCTGCGCTGGGTTTCTCCCGCGCCGACGCCAAGTACCTCCGTATCATCGGCCCATCATAGCCTTCTTGCCTGTTTCGAGCGAGGTGCCTTCACGCATTTGACTGCAAGGTGAAGGTGAAGGTGCTCCCCCGGCCGGGTTCCGATGTCACGGAAATTTTCCCGCCATGCCGTTCGACGATGCGCTTGCACAGGGCGAGCCCGATCCCGGTCCCCGGATACTCCTCGCGAGTATGCAACCGAGTGAAAACGCCAAAAATGCGCCCGAAGTACTTGGGATCGATCCCGATACCATTGTCGGATAGCGAGAACCGCCACTCGTGGCCCATCTGCTCGGCCCGAACCTCGATCTCGGGCGTCCGGTCGGTCGGCCGGTACTTGATGGCGTTGCCGATCAGATTTTGGAACAGGCGAACCAACTGGGTCTCGTCGGCCACCAGGATGGGCAGAGGGCGGTTGACGGTCAGTTTGGCCCCGGCCTCGTCGATGGACATCCCCAGGTTCCGTTCCACCTCCGCCAGGACCTTGTCCAGGTCGACGGGCCTCAGGTCGCCGGCACGGGTCTGGATGCGCGAATATTCCAACAGATCGCGGATCATGGACTGCATGCGCCGGCTGGCGTCCGCAGCGAAGCCGATGAATTCGCGGCCGTCGTCGCCCAACGTGTCGGAAAAGCGACGTTCCAGCATCTGCATGTAGTTCGTAACGGTGCGCAGGGGCTCCTGCAAATCGTGGGAAACCGCGTAAGCGAACTGCTGCAGTTCCTGGTTGCTTTCCTGCAACTCCTTCTGCGCGGCCTCGACCTGGGAGCGCGCCTCGCGGTCGAAGCGGGCGGATTCTTCCAAGCGCTCGTTCTGGCGCTTCAGTTCCGCCGTCCGCTGCTCGACCAGGATTTCCAATTGGGCCCGATGCTCGTCCAGGGCGGCAAAGGCCCGACGGCGGCGCAGGTGTTCCCGGGTCAGCAGGGCGAGAAACAAGGATACCACCCCCGCCGCCCCCAGCGCCAGCCAGACCGGCGGTCCCATCAGGTCGGCATAGCGCAGGTCGCGCCGGAAGCGGAACTGCAGGTCGACGCCGCCCACGGCCACCGTATCCTCCTGGGTCAGCATGCGCATGGGCGACGCGCGTTCATGGGCCTTGCGGGCGTCGCGGTGGGCGACGATGGACATCGGCTTGCCGTCGGACGACAAGGCGAGCAGGGTGAATTCGATGTTGCCGAGGCGTTCCAGTTCGCGGGCGATGGCCTTTTCCGGCTCGACCCGGACCATCAGGACCCCGCCCAAGCGGGCCAGCCGTTCCGCTTCCGCCTCCGGCAGGTCGCGGCCGCGGTAGACGGCCTGCATCATCCAGAACTCGTGCCACTCGGAAAAGAGGCCGGGCAGGCGGACCAGCATGGGCTTGCCCGCCGTGGCCGCCAGCCGCAAGGCCTCGCGAAAACCTTCGGTTTGGGCAAGATCCAGGCCCAGCAGCACCGCGACATCGGGTCCGAAGGGTTCGGCGAACTGGAGCGGCATGTAGCTTTCCCGGCCGGAAGCGACGGCAAACCGTTCGCCCGATCGATCGCGGATGGCGAAGGTCGGCATGCCTTCCTCGCGACGGCCTTCCTCGTAGGCGGCCCGGTCCGCCCCCTCGAGCGCAACCGCGAAGGCCATCCCGCCGACGAACGGAAAGCGGCGCATGATCTGCCGGGAAAAGAGACGAAAATCGTCGGAGCCGCCGCGGGGGATCGTCTGGTGGAAGGTCATCGCCTGGCCCATGGCGTCCAGCAGGCGCAATAGCTGGCCTTCCATGGTGCGTTCGTGGTGTCCGGCATCGGCGCGGAAGGCGGCTTGCCTTTCCTGGAGGACGAAGGCCAGGGCGGCGAAGAGGAAACCGGCCGTCACCAAGCCCGCCACGGCGGTGGCGGCTGCGGCATACCAGAAACCGGTCTTTCTTTCTTCAGTCAATCTTCACCGCCCGCTGCAGGATATGGTCGGGAAGGTGGATGCCGGCCTTGGCCGCCAGGGCCGGATTGAAGAACAGGTCCCAGCGCCGGTTGGCGACGATGGGAATGTCGGCGGGCTTGCGGCCGTCCAGGATCAGCTTGGCCGCCTCGCCCGCCCACTCGCCCTGCTCGTCGGGAACGTTGACCATGGAAAAGACGGAATAGGGCCGCATGAAGATCCCGAAGGAGGTGGTCAGCTTGCGGGATTCCGCAGCCACGAAGGTCTTTGCCAGAGGGCCGTTCCAGTCGGGAATGCCGACGGGATTGCCGAGGACGACGAAATCCCGTTCCTGGGCCTGGCGGAAGGCGGCCTGCCAGTCGGCGAAGCTCTTGACCAGAAGGGCCTGCATTTCCAGGGACTCGCGCTTGGCGATGACGTCCAGGCGGGCGACTTCCTTATGCTGGGTCGGCACGTCGGCGGCCAGGAAGGCGAAGGAACTGGCCCCCTTGAGCAGGGCTTTCGCTTCCTGGACGACTTCCTTGTTGGGGGCGACCTCGATCATGCCGGTGGTATTGGCATAAGGGTAGCCGTACTCGGCGACCGTCCAGTTGACGCCGCAAAAGACCACCGGAATCGGGGCGTCCTTGAGGAAGGGCTTGACCAGGTCCTTGGAGGCGTTGTCGTCGCAGGCGACAACCAGATCGGGCTTCGCCGCCTCGATCAGGGCCTTGGCCTCGGCTCCCTTGGCCTGGGAGAATTCGGGGGCCGGATTGCGGTTGGTGTCCATGTAGAAGCGTTCCAGCCGGCAGACGCCGGCCAGGGACTTTTCCAGGCCCCGCTCGATCCCGTCGTTCCAATGGTAGCCGGGGTGATAGGAGGAAACGTAAAGGCAAGTCCGCGAAGGGAGCGTTTCCGCCATGCCGCTTCCCGCCAGGGCGAGCAGCGCCACCACGGCCCCTGCTGCCACAGCCACCCTGGACATGAGACCCCGCCTTTCCGTGCCTTTGGAATTGTCCCAAAGCCATTCTAGCTCTTTGTGACAAATTCCCACAAGAGGACGGCGAGGCCAAATGGCCGGGTCAGGTGCAGCCTGTGGGCTTGGGCAGGCCGCCATACTTGCAGATCAGCTTCATGGGGCCGGTGAGGAATAGGCCATAGAGGGCGTCCTTGGTCACGCCCAGGTCCTTGCAGAAGCGCCGAAGCGGCGGTACGACGCCGTCGCGCTCGTACATGGCGCGCGCCTCATGGATGAGCCGCAAGTGTTCGTCGTTGATGTCGAAACCGTCGTCCGCCGCCATTTCGCGCGCGATGATCTCCGACCAGTCTGAGGGATTGCTGAGGAAACCGTCGTTGTCGATGCTCACGTTCAGGTTCATGGCGTCTGCTCCTTGGACTTGGCTATCATTGGGTGGCAAACGGCATATTGGAACGGAGCCCATATCTTTCAATACGAATAATTCGCAGATACCGAAATGCTTGACCCTCGCTCGCCCATGGATTAACGAATTGGTCTACTAGTAGATAGGGGAATCCATGGCGACAACGGCCAGCCAGCGCAAATGGCGCGACAAGCACCGCTATGTGAAGACCCAGCTCAACGTGACGGCCCGCAAGCTGGTGCACGGCTACCTGGACGACATCGCCCGCGACTTCGAACTGCGCGGCAAGGCGGAAGCCGTCGCTTTTGCCGCCTTCGCCACCAAGGCCTTGGTCCAGCGCGCCACCTTCGATCCAGAGATTGCCGAACTGTTGGATATCTTCCGGACTACCTACCACGCGGACCGCGACATTTACGCCTGACGGACAAGAGGGAATCGTGGCATAAGGGCGCCATGATTCCCGATCCTTTCCTGGTGGCCGACATCGTTCGGGCCGTGGCGGCGGAGGAGATATTACCCCGCTTCGGCCATCTGCGGCCCGACGAAGTGACGATCAAAAGCCATCCCCACGACCTGGTGACCACCGCCGACGTGATCGCCGAACGCCGGCTCGCGGAAGCCCTGGGCGCCCTGGTGCCGGGCAGCGTCGTGGTGGGGGAGGAAGCCTGCGAGAAATCCCCCGCCCTGGTGGCGGCATTGGCGGGCGACGCGCCTTGCTGGCTGGTCGATCCGGTGGACGGCACCCTGAATTTCGCCCACGCCGATCCGCGCTTCGCGGTGATCGTCGCCTTCTGCCGGGGCGGCGAGACCCTGATGGGCTGGATTCTGGAACCCGTGGTGGGCCGCCTGGCCTGGGCGGCGGCGGGCGAGGGGGCCTGGATCGACGGCCAACGCCTGCGCGCCGCCCCGTCGGCCCCTTGGGGCGAAATGGTTGGCTCCCTCGGGTTTCGCGCGGTCAAGGCCTTGCGCAAGCGTTCCGGTGCCCGTCTGCCGGCCAAGATCCTGCGCGTCGGCTGCACAGGGCTCGACTGGATGGACATGGCGCGGGGCGCCCTTCATTTCGCCCATTACGACCGCAAGCTGAAGCCCTGGGACCATGCGGCCGGTGTGCTCATGCACCGGGAGGCCGGCGGCCATGCCGCCCTGGTGGCCGACGGCCGTCCCTACCACCCCGGCGCCGGCATCCAGGAAGCCGCCCTGTTGGGCGCCCCGGACCGGGAATGCTGGAATGCGATTTGTGAGGAAATCCTGACAACCGGCTGAATAGGACGGAGACTTCTATGGCTGACGTGGCCTTTCTCGGGCTGGGGACGATGGGCTTTCCGATGGCCGGCCATTTGGCGACGGCGGGCCATCGGGTGACCGTGTTCAACCGCAGTCCGGCAAAGGTGGAATCCTGGCGAGGCCGCCATTCGGGTGCTTGGGCCCCGAGTCCCCGCCAAGCTGCGGCGGAAGCCGACTTGGTCTTCGCCTGCGTCGGCAACGACGACGACGTCCGCGCCGTGGCCCTGGGCCCCGACGGCGCCTTCGCCGGCATGAAGCCGGGGGCGGTGTTCGTCGACCACACCACCACCTCGGCCGATCTGGCCCGCGAGATGGGCGACGAAGCCGTCAGCCGAGGGCTGGCATTCCTGGACGCTCCGGTCTCGGGCGGCCAAACGGGGGCGGAAAGGGGCACCCTCACGGTGATGGCCGGCGGCGGCGAGGCGGCCTTCGCGGGGGCGGAACCGGTGATGCGCGCCTACGCTCGCGCCGTCGCCCACATGGGCGGGCCGGGCGCCGGACAGTTGACCAAGATGGTCAATCAGATCGCCATCGCCGGCCTGGTCCAGGCCCTGGCCGAGGCCTTGGCCTTCGCGGAAAAGGCGGGGTTGGATGGACCGAAGGTCGTCGATGCCATCGGCAAGGGGGCGGCCCAGTCGTGGCAGATGGACAACCGGGCGGCGACCATGCTGGAGGACCGCTTCGACTTCGGGTTCGCGGTGGACTGGATACGGAAGGATCTGGGCATCTGCCTGGCGGAAGCCCGGCGCAACGGCGCCCGCCTGCCGGTCACCGCCCTGGTGGATCAGTTCTACGCGGAAGTCCAGGCCTGGGGCGGCGGACGCCTGGACACCTCCAGCCTGATTCGCCTCCTGCGCTGAGGGGGAGGGGGGCGGTCAGCGCATTTCCACGGTCATGTGGGCGCGGTCGGCGAGGTCGCGGATCTTCCAGACGTACATCCTTTCGGCCGGATTGTCCGTCTTGCGCACTTGGCTGGCGTCGTGGGCCAGGACCTTGGCGTCGGTCTTGACCCGGATTTCGCCTTCCATCCCCAGGCCCATCTTCTTCAACTGTTCCTGCTGGATCTTGGAAATGGGGGTGGTTTGCAAGTAAACGGCACGGTCTTCCTTGGAATAGCGGAGGATGAGGACCGGCTCGTTGCGCCGAAAGAAGGTCACCGCCTTGACCTTCAGCAGGTCACCCGATTTTTCCCACTGAACTTTGAAGACGCCTTCCTTGTGATACTTGAATTCCTTGGTCGACCGATCACGTTCGAAGTCGGTGCGGATCTGCTTGATCTTCCGCTTTTCCTCGTCGGGCGTGATCTTCTTTTCCTTGAGTTCGTGGTAGAGCGAGATGTCGGCCAAGTAGCCGTCGAAGATCATCCGGTAGTACCCCTGCCGGCTGAGTTCGATCTCGGCGTCGAAATAGACCGGGAAGTAGCAGCTCCCCAAGGCGAGAACCGCGACGACCATCATCCCCAGGCGTGCCAGTGTCTTTTTCATGACGCGCCATCCTTACCGCCCGCGCGGGCAGGTTCAAGCCCCCACTGCCGGATTTTATCTACTAGTAGACTATTCCGGACCCTTTTCCTGGGTCTTGGCCCGTTCCCAGCGGGCATCCATGTCGTCCAGGGACGCGCTTTCGAGGGCCAGGCCGTCCTCGGCCAGCAGAGATTCCATGCGTCCGAACCGGGTCTCGAACTTCAGGTTGGCTCGCCGGAGCGCACCTTCCGGATCGACTTCCAGCTTGCGGGCCAAGTTAACGCAGGAAAACAACAGGTCGCCAACTTCCGAATCCAGGCGGGCAGGGGACCCGCCGCCCTGAATCTCCTCCTCGACCTCCGCGATTTCCTCGCGCAGCTTGGCGATGACTCCTGTGGCGTCGTTCCAGTCGAAGCCGACTCTGGCCGCCCGCTTTTGCAGTTTGAGGGCGCGGGTGAGGGCAGGGAGCCCGGCCGCCACTCCCTCCAGGGCGCCATGGGTGGATTTTTCCTTCCTCTCGCGGGCCTTGAGGGCTTCCCAGGCCGCGGTCTGAGCCGCCGAGTTTTCCACGACCGCGTCGCCGAACACGTGGGGATGGCGGCGGACCAGCTTGTCGACGATGCGCCCGGCCACGACATCGAAACCGAACAAGCCTCGCTCTTCGGCCATACGGGCATGGAAGACGACCTGGAGAAGGAGATCGCCCAACTCGTCCTCCAGCGCCGCCATGTCATCCTTCTCGATGGCGTCGGCGACCTCGTAGGCTTCCTCGATGGTATGGGGAGCGATGGTGGCGAAAGTCTGCTCCACGTCCCAAGGGCAGCCCCCGACGGGATCGCGCAGCAGGGCCATGATCTCGATCAGACGGTCGATATTGCGGCTCAAGGTGGATACCTCCGGCGGCGATCAATAACCCGTATGGGACTTGAATGCCATGGTCACTGAAGCTCAAACGCGCTAACCTGAACCTTGATGATGCAGGGTCGAAAATTGAAGTTCTTGGCGCTCGGAGGCGGACTGGCGGCCGTTGCCCTGGGGGCTGTCGTGCTTGTGGGCTGGCATGCCGGCATCCCGGTTCTGGTCCAGGTGGCGCCCGCCCTGGTTCCCATGCAGTATAACACTGCGCTTGCCTTTCTGCTGTGCGGGGCGGGGCTTCTGGCCCTGGTCATGGGGCGCCACGGCTGGGCTGCCCTCGGCGGCGGGGCGGGTGGTGGGCTCCTCGGCCTGCTGACGCTCGTCGAATACGGAACCGGCGCCGAAATCGGCATCGACCAGATATTCATGACCCACGACATCACGGTCGCGACATCCCATCCCGGACGCATGGCACCCAATACGGCCTTGTGCTTCGCACTCTCCGGACTGGCCTTGATCGCCGGCAACATCCGCCACCTGGGCATACGATGGGGAGTCCTCGGCATCATAGGAGCCATCGTGTCGGGGCTCGGCTTGGTCGCCCTTTCCGGCTATGCCTTGAGCCTGCCGACCGCCTATGGCTGGGGAAGACTTACCCAGATGGCCTTGCATACCTCCGTCGGATTCATCCTTCTGGGGATCGGGCTGACCGCAGCAGCCTGGCGGGAAGAGTGCCGGAATTCCCAACTACCGCCGACATGGCTGCCGTCCGTCGTCTGGTCCGGAGCAGCCACCCTGGCCCTGGCGCTCTGGCAAGCGCTGCACGTGATGGGGACCGGGGCCTGGGGGACATCGCTGGCCCTTCCGGCCGACGATCTCGTCCTTCTGTTCGGCCTCATCATGGCGACGGTCCTGGCTTTCGCCATTTCGGCCTTGCGGAAAGCACAGGCATCGGCGGAGGAAGCGAAGTGGGCCGAACGGCATCGGGCGGAAAGCGAGGCACGCTTCCGCAGCTATTTCGAGATCGGCCTGGTGGGCCTGGCCGAGACATCCCTGGAAAAGGGATGGGTACGGGTCAACGAGAACCTGTGCCGGATGCTGGGATACGAGCGCAGCGAACTGACCGAACTGACCTGGGCCCAATTGACCCATCCGGACGATCTGGCCGCCGATGTTGCCCAGTTCGCGCGCATCCTGGCCGGCGAGATCGATGGCTATTCGATGGAAAAGCGGTTCCTGCGCAAGGACGGGCAAGTGGTCCATACCATCATGTCGGTGCAGGTCCAACGCAAGGCGGACGGCAGTCCCGACTTTTTCGTCGCCGTGCTCCAGGACATCTCGGCCCGCAAGGCACTCGAGGAGTCCCTGACCCGTTCCAACGCCGAACTGGAGCAATTCGCCTACATCGCCTCCCACGATCTGCAGGAACCGCTGCGCAACGTCAGCAACTATGTCCAACTGATCGACCGGCGGTACCGCGACCGACTTGACGAGGAGGGCAGGGAATTCCTGGAAATCGCCACCGGCAGCGCCAAGCGGGCCTCGGCGCTCATCCACGATCTGTTGCTGTTTTCCCGCGTCGCCTCCCAGGGCGGCGAGATCATGGCGACCGATGGGATGGGGGTACTGGAGACGGTACTCCTCGACATGGATGCGGCCATCCGCGAGTCGGGGGCCAGACTGATCGTCGAGCAAAGTCTCCCCTGGGTACAGGTTGCCCCGCGGCAATTCGCCCAGCTCCTGCAGAACCTGATCGGCAACGCGATCAAGTACCGGGCGCCCGATCGGGTGCCGGAGGTCCGCCTTTCGGCACGACGGCAAGGAGCGGATTGGCGGATATCGGTGGCCGACAACGGCATCGGCATCGCGCCCGAGTATTTCGAGCGCATCTTCCTGATCTTCAAGCGCCTTCACACCCAGGACGTCTACGAGGGCACCGGCATCGGATTGGCCATCTGCAAGCGTATCGCCGAGCGCCACGGCGGACGAATCTGGGTGGAATCGGAGCCGGACAAGGGATCGGTCTTCCATTTCACCGTCCCGGCGGCGGAATCGCCCTCCGTTTCCGCCGCCTAAGGGCGGGGGGAAAGGCCGATGATCTCCCGCTTGTCCAGGGCCGCGGCGATGGCTTCCAAGCGATCCAGCACCTTTTGGGCGTCGGGGTAGGTCTTGACCAAAACCAGATGGACGTCCAGACGCGACAACACCGTATACCGCAAATCCCCGACCGGATGGGCGGCCAGGACCTCGGTGGCCGGTCCCGCGTAGTCCAGCAGATAATCGGCCCGCCCGCGCTCCAGCATGGCGAAGGCTTCCTCGTGGGTGCCGGCGGCGTGGCTCTCCACGCCGTTCCGGGAATCGGCGATGAAGTCCCGCAACCCGGCGTAGCTGTAGCCGCGGATGACGATGATCCGCTTGCCGGCAAGATCGGCTTCGGTCGCGATGGGAGGTACGGAGGCCCGGCGATAGGCCCTCAGTTCCGTACCCACCACCGGGGCGCGGCTAAGCAGGCAGCATTCCTGAAGGCGAGGGGCCTTGACCAGCAAGGAAAACTGGGCCGTTCCATCCTGCAGGGCGTTGAACATGCGGGCGGCCGGGTAGGCGCGGCCGCGCCAGGGAATGCCGGCCTGGGCGAACAACGACTCGGCCAAGCGAAGCAGGGGATTGTCCGGCTCGCCCTGGGGAGTGACCTTGGTGGTCCAGACGGACTGGTCGGGGTAGGCGTATTCGATTTCCGGAAGCGTCCCGGCAGCCAGGGGCGCCCCCCAGAAAAAGCCGGCAAGCGCCAGAACCGGCAGCATCCCGCTTCCGGGCCGCCCCTGGTGTTGCGTCGCAGTGTCCCGCCCCATGTACGTTCCCCGATGCCGCCGGAATTATACCTCTTCCTGTCATGAAAAAGCGATCCCGGAGCAAAAAGGCTTGCGCCCGGACGATTCCCGGTGGAAACCATGGCCGGCCCAGGTGTCGGACCGGGCATGACAATCTCCAACCAGGAACGGGACGACGTGTCGTCAAACCTTTCGAAGGCGCCGCTTGATTTTCGGAACGAAGCCCAGCCCTGGCGTCGGCGGCGCACCTTCGCCATCATTTCCCATCCGGACGCGGGCAAGACGACCCTGACGGAGAAGCTGCTGCTGTTCGGCGGCGCGATCCGCATGGCGGGCCATGTCAAGGCGCGCGGGGAACGACGCCGCACCCAGTCCGACTGGATGGAGATCGAGCGCGCTCGGGGCATCTCGATAACCAGTTCCGTAATGACGTTCGAGCGCGACGGAATCGTCTTCAATCTGCTGGATACGCCGGGCCACGAGGATTTCAGCGAGGATACCTATCGCACGCTGACCGCCGTCGATTCGGCGATCATGGTTATCGATGCCGCCAAGGGAATCGAAAGCCAGACGCGCAAGCTTTTCGAAGTCTGCCGTCTGCGCGACATTCCGATCATCACCTTCGTCAACAAGATCGACCGGGAAAGCCGGGACCCTTTCGCCATCCTGGACGAGATCGAAAGCTCTCTGGCTCTCGATGCCATTCCAATGACTTGGCCGGTCGGCATGGGTGTCGATTTTCACGGCTGCTTCGATCTGCGCGAAGACCTTTTCCTGACTTCGGACGACGGTCGGGGAGGAGCGTTCCGGCAAGATGTCCGATGCCGGGGGCTCGACGACCCGGCGCTGGACCGGCTAGTGCCGGATTACATCCTGTCGACCTTCCGCGAGAACGCGGCGCTCGCGTCGTCCGCCTATGGGCAACTCGATCCCGAGTCTTATCGGGCCGGCCACATGACTCCGGTCTTTTTCGGCAGCGCTCTCAAGGACTACGCCGTCCGGGAACTTCTGGGAACCTTGGCCGCCGTCGCGCCGTCGCCCCAGCCTCAACCCGCGGAACCGCGCCACGTCGAGCCGGACGAGAACAATGTCACCGGGTTCGTTTTCAAGGTCCAGGCCAACATGGACCCTAACCATCGCGACCGGGTCGCTTTCTTCCGCCTTTGTTCGGGCCGTTTCCGCCGGGGCATGAAGCTGCGCCAGACGCAAACCGGCAAGACGATCGCCGTGCAGAATCCGATTTTCTTCTTTGCGCAGGAACGGGAACTGGCTGAGGAAGCCTTGCCAGGCGATATCATAGGCATCCCCAACCATGGCACCCTACGCGTGGGCGATACGCTGACCGAGGGCGAGAACATCCGCTTTACCGGGATTCCCAACTTCGCCCCGGAGATCCTGCGCCGCGTGCGTCTGGACGATCCCATCAAGGCGAAACAGCTTCGGCGCGCCCTTGAGGACCTGGCGGAGGAGGGGGTCACTCAGGTTTTCCGGCCTCTGTTGGGAGCGCAGTGGATCGTCGGCGTCGTCGGTCCGTTGCAGCTCGACGTGCTGACGTCGCGGATCGCCTCCGAATACAAGATCGACGTCGGCTTCGAGGATGCCCCGTTCGAGACGGCGCGCTGGATATCCGGTGACGACCCCGCGCTGGTCAAGCGGTTCATCGAGCGCCATGGCGGGAACATGGCGGAAGACCGCGACGACGCCCCGGTGTTCCTGGCCCGCAATATCTGGGAATTGCGGCGTGTCATCGAGGACTGGTCCGATCTCCGCTTCCTGACGACTCGCGAGCGGGCCTGACTTAGATCAATCTAAAAATCTTGGCTCGCGGCATTTTGGTCGGGAGCGGCGAGGCGGAACGCAGGCGCTTGGTGAATGTATATTATGGAAAATCAAAGATCATCGTTGATGGGTAGTTGGTTATGGATATTCGATGATCAAGCCGTCGAAGGCCGGTTCCACCCCCGACGGCAACTCGGCCAGCAAGGCGGCGTAATCGAACAACCCGCTCAGATGAGTCAGGTACGCCCGCTCCGGCTTCACGCGGGCGATCCAGTCGAGAGCCTTCGCAAGATGTGCGTGGGTCGGATGAGGATCGCGGGCCAGCACGCCGACGATCCAAATCTTGATCCCATCCAGCATCGCGAAGGCATGGTCCGGCAGGTTGACCACGTCGGTCGAATAGG
Organism: Magnetospirillum sp. WYHS-4; assembly: GCA_039908345.1. Lineage (NCBI taxonomy): Bacteria > Pseudomonadati > Pseudomonadota > Alphaproteobacteria > Rhodospirillales > Rhodospirillaceae > Magnetospirillum > Magnetospirillum sp. WYHS-4. Next base: position 21,795 of record JAMOBD010000042.1, on the reverse strand, counting down.
CGACCGGCCCGAAGCGCAACCCCAGGCTTTCACAGTAGCCATGGTCCTGGACGAAGGCCGAGACCTCGATGCTCCCCACCCGAAAAACTTCCCGGTCATGGACTTCATGGGGGGTCAAAGTCGGCTTGTAATAGACCCCAGCCCCGTCGGCCAAGGGCTCCAGAACGTAGCCGAAGCGTTCCCGCACCTGCTGCAGGGTCGCCGGGTCCCCGAACAAGTCGATCGGACCGTTCTTCAACCGGTTGATCGGCCGCAGGTCGTCGATGCCATGCAGATGGTCGGCGTGGTAATGGGTGAGTACCACGGCATCCAGATCGTCGACCTGGGCCTCGAGAAGCTGCTGACGCAGGTCGGGCGAGGTATCGACCAGGATGCGGGTTGCCCCCTCCTCCACCAGGATCGACGGCCGCAGCCTCCGGTTCCGAGGATTATCCGGATCGCACCGCCCCCAGCCCCAGTCAAGGGCCGGCGTACCACTCGAACCGCCGCAGCCCAGGACGCGGACCCTCATGCCAGGGCCTCCGCGGCCTTGCGGAACAGGCGAAAGAAGTTGGCGGTCGTCGCCCGGACGAAGTCCTCGTAAGCCATCCCCTTGAGTTCCGCCACCCGAGCGGCGGTATGGGCCACGTAGGCCGGTTCGTTCCGCTTACCGCGATGAGGCACCGGCGCCAGGTAAGGGGCATCCGTTTCGACAAGTAGGCGGTCCAGGGGCAAATCGCGGACGATCGCGCGCAGACCATCGGCATTCTTGAAAGTCACCACCCCGGAAAGGGAGACGTAAAGCCCCAGTTCGATGGCCGTCTCGGCCACCGCGCGCGTGGAACTGAAACAGTGTAACAGGCCGGCGAAGGCCCCCTGCTCCGCCTCCTCCCTCAGAATGCGGACCATGTCGTCGTCCGCGTCACGGGTATGGATCGCCAGGGGCAGGCCCAAAGTCCGGGCCGCCCGGACGTGGGTGCGGAACTGCTCCTGCTGGATCTCGCGCGGACTATGATCGTAGTAATAGTCGAGGCCCGTCTCTCCCAGGCCGACAACCCGCGGATGATCCGCCAGCCGGGCCAGATCGTCGACCGTCACCCGTGGCTCCCGTGCCGCCTCGTGGGGGTGGATGCCCAGCGTGCAGAAGATATTGGGAAACCGTTCGGCCACGGCCAGCACCTGAGACGCCCGCGTCACATGAGTGCCGATGGTGAGCATGCAGCCGACCCCGGCCGCGCGGGCGCGTTCCATCACCCCGTCCAGGTCGGCCTGGAAATCGGGAAAATCGAGATGGCAGTGGCTGTCCACCAGCCGGGCGGCGAGTCGGTCGTCCATCGTCCTTCCCTACCCCATCGCGGCCCCGGAGAACAGCCCCTGTTCAGGGGTCGGCCGGTCCACGTTGCCAGATGCCCATACGGCGGATATGGTTACCCCGCTCGATACAAGAGAACATGGGGAAGAATAAGTATGGGACCTACCCGCAATGCCCGGCGGCTTCCCGTTATGGGCTTGGCCGCGAAGTTCGGCATCCAAACAATCCTCGGGCTTCTCGTTCTCGGCCTGTCGCTGACGGTCCTCGCCTTCATCGGCGTGCGCGACGAAATGGAACGCCAAGCCATCGAAAAGCAGAACAGCAGCATGGCAGTCGCCTGGACCATGCTGAAGGCCAAGGGTACCGGGTTTGCCGTCAAGGACGGCAACCTCTATGTCGGCGACCACAAGATCAACGGCGACTACGAAGTGGTGGACAAGGTCCGCGACCTGATGGGCGGCGTCGCCACCATCTTCATGGGGGATACCCGGGTCACCACGAACGTCAAGAAGGACGACGGCTCGCGGGCCATCGGCACCAAGCTGGCGGCCGGCCCCGCCCACGACGCCATTTTCCGCGACAAGAAACCCTACCGCGGCAAGAACGCCATCCTGGGCCATATGTACTACACGGGCTACGACCCGATCCTGGACGCGGACGGCAATATCGTCGGCATCCTGTTCGTCGGCATCAAGCAGAGCGAATTCTTCCAGATTCTCGACAGTCTCACCCGGACCCTGGCCATCGACGCCGCGGTGGTGATCCTGGCGGTCGGCGCGCTAAGCATTCTTTTGGCGCGGCGTCAGTTCCGCGCTTTGTCGAGCATCAAGGATTCCATGGCCGGCTTGGCCGCCGACGACGTTTCTGTGAAGATTCCGGGCCTGGAGCGCCGCGACGAGATCGGCCAAATGGCAGCCGCCGTGCAAGTCTTCAAAGACAATGCCCTCGCCAAGCGCGACCTGGAGGAAAGGCAGCGCCGCCACGAAGAAGAACGCCGCAGGGCCCTGGAGGAACAGAGGACGCGGGAAACCGCCATCGTGGCCGAGGTCGCCGGGGTGGCCAAGGCGGCCAGCCAGGGCAATCTGCAACAACGCATCGACCTGGCGGGCAAGGATGGTTTCCTGTTGACGCTCTGCCAGGACATCAACGGACTGCTCGGCCAGACGGAAGCCGCCATCCGCGACGTGGCCGACGTCTTGGGCGCCGTCGCCGGCGGCGACCTCACCCACCGCATCGAAAAGAGCTACGGCGGATTATTCGGACGCCTGAAGGATGACCTTAACCGAACGGCGGACACCTTGTCCGGTACCGTCACCGAAATCGAGCGCTCGGCCGGCGAGATCGCCAACGCGGCCGGCGAAGTGGCCGCCGGCAGCTCGGATCTGTCGGAACGGACCGAACAACAGGCCGCCAGCCTGGAACAGACGGCCGCTTCCATGGAGGAAATCTCGGCCACCGTTCGCCACAATGCGGACAACGCCCAACACGCCAGCCAACTCGCCAGCACCGCCAGCCAGACGGCGGAAGGCGGCGGCCAGGTGGCCTTGCAGGCGGTGGCGGCGATGGAGCGCATCGAGTCCTCGTCGCGCAAGATCGAGGAAATCGTCAGCCTTATCGACGAAATTGCCTTCCAAACCAATCTGCTGGCCCTCAATGCCGCGGTCGAGGCGGCCAGAGCCGGCGACGCCGGCCGCGGTTTCGCCGTGGTGGCCCAGGAAGTCCGGGACTTGGCGCAGCGTTCGGCATCGGCCTCGCGGGAAATCAAGGGCCTGATCCTGGCCAGCACCCAGGAGGTCAAGGTGGGCTCCGACCTGGTCAAGCAGGCCGGCGGCACCCTGCGCGATATCGTGGCCTCGGTGAAGAAGGTGGCGGAATTGGTGGCGGAAATCGCCGCCGCCAGCCGCGAGCAGGCTTCCGGAATCGCCCAGGTGGACACCGCGGTCAACAACATGGACGAGATGACCCAGCGCAACGCCGCCCTGGTGGAGGAAAGCACGGCCGCCGCCCGGTCACTGGAAGAACAGGCCCGCCATCTCACGCGTCTGATCGGGTTCTTCAAGACTGCCTGACGATGGGCTAGTATGGCCTCGATTGGATATTTCACCATTGCCGGGGAGTTAGACCACCATGCCAGCCGTCTCCTGGACCGACGATCTCAGCGTCGGCGTCCACGTCGTCGACGCCGACCACAAGATGTTGATCGACCTTATCAACCAAGTGGTCGCCGCCGCGGAATCCAAGCGCCCCCACGACCAGATCGCCAAGGTCCTGGTGGCGCTGGACGAATATGTGGATTTCCACTTCGTCCGCGAGGAATCCATGATGGAGGCCTGCGGCTATGCCGGACTGGACGATCACCGCAAGGTGCACGAGAAGCTGCGGACCGAGGTCCATAACATCGCCGAGCATTTCAAGCGGGAACCGGCCAAGGCGCTGACCGATGAGGTCCTGGCATTCCTCACCCAATGGCTGGTCCGGCACATCATGGGCCACGACAAGAACTATGCGCCGGCCATGGTCGGCAAGGAACAGCAGATCGCCGAAGCCCACCGCGCCTTCCTGCACCACGGCAGCTACGGGGAATCGGCGGACGCCACCGACGCCTATTGATGTCGCGGCCCGTTCCTGGGGAAGCGCCGGAAATACCAAGGCTTCCCCTCCATAGGGGAATTCGGCACCTTTCTTTTTCTTCTACGCATTGTCGGCGGAATAGAGGGATTTCCGCGAACGCCGCGGCATGTCATAGTGCAGGGAAGAACAACCGAGGGAAGCCAGCATGCGGATGATCCGCTACGACACTATGATCTCGGGGCGAAACGCAAGAAGACACCTGTAGTTCCCTGAAGAGACTGGTCACATGCCACTTGGTCTTGGACGGATACTCGGATGGGGTGCGGCTGGCGCGGCCTGTGTCATGCTGGCTGCGGGATTGGCTGCGTTTATTTTTCTGCGTTCGTCCCTGCCCTCGCTTTCGGGCAACGTGACGATCGGCGCCGAATCCGGACTCGTGGCGCCGGTCGATATCTACCGTGACGGCCACGGCGTCCCCCATATAAACGCCAAGTCGGCGGACGACGCCTATTTCGCCTTGGGGTTCGCCCACGCCCAGGATCGCCTCTGGCAGATGGAGTCCATGCGGCGCACCGGTGCCGGTCGCCTATCCGAGGTCTTGGGCGAGCGAACGCTGGACACCGACCGCCTGATGCGCACCCTGGGACTCTACGCCCTGGCCGAACGGCAGATCGAACGCCTGTTCCCCGAGACGCGCCGGGTACTGGAAGTCTATGCGGCCGGGGTCAACGCCTACCTCAAAGGGCATGAAGGCGCCCTGCCCCTGGAGTTCTTGCTGCTGGGCCTGTCGCCGGAGCCTTGGCGCCCTGCCGACAGCTTGGTCTGGGGCAAGCTCATGGCCTTGAAGCTGGGCCGCAACTGGCAGGACGAGATCCTACGTTCCCGCTTGGCCAAGCGCTTGCCTGCGGAGGCCATCGACCTTCTCTGGGGGCGGCCGCCCCGGGACCACCGCACCACCGCTTCCGCCCTCCCTTACGAGGCTCTGGCGGAAGCCCTGCCCAAGGAATGGAGGATTTCCCCACGCGGAGCCTCCAACGCCTGGGCCCTGGACAGCGCCCACAGCGTCACCGGCAAGCCGCTCCTGGCCAACGATCCCCATTTGGGCTTCGAGGCCCCGATTCCCTGGTACTTGGCGAGGATGGAAGCTCCCGACCTATCGGCGACAGGAGCTACCATTCCAGGAGTTCCTTTCCTGATTCTGGGCCATAACGGCAAGGCCGCCTGGGGATTCGCCTCCACGGAGGCGGATGTTTCCGACTTGTTTGTCGAGCAGGTGGACCCTGCCGACCAGACCCGCTACCTGACCCCCGACGGCCCCCAACCTTTCGTCACGCGTAGCGAAATCATCAAGGTGCGGGGAAGCGCCGACTCGGTTCTGGAGGTTCGCCAGACCCGGCACGGACCGGTGATATCGGACATTCTGGACAAGGCCCGCCAAGCCGTCGGGCAGGGAAGCCTGCTGTCCCTGTCCGCGACTTGGCTGCGCGACGGCGATTTGACGCCACAAGCCTTGCACGGTTTCGTCAAGGCGGGCGATTGGGAGTCCTTCCGCGCCAACTTGGCCGATTTCCACGCACCGCCGCTGACGGTCGTCTATGCGGATACCAAAGGAATCGCCCAGCAGGTAACGGGCAAGATCCCGGTCCGGCGTGGCGACCGCGGCTGGACGCCCCAACCCGGCTGGACCGGAGAGGCCGACTGGACGGGGTTCATTCCCTTCCGCGATCTGCCCCAGTCGGTCAATCCCCCCGACGGGCGCTTGGTGGCCGCCAACCAGAAGATCGTACCGGAAGGTTACGAGCCATTCATCTCCGACGATTGGGCGCCTGGCTATCGAGCCCGGCGCATCCACCAGATGCTGGACGCCAGCCCCTCCCATTCCGTCGATACCCTGTCGGCTCAGCAGCGCGACCACCTTTCTTCGATGTCCCAGGAGCTTCTGCCGCTGATGACCGCCTTCAGGCCTTCGGAAACGCGCGAGCAGCAGGTGGTTAAGCTGTTGGCCCATTGGAACGGCGAAATGACGTCCCGCCGCCCTGAACCCCTGATTTTCGTCGCCTGGCTGAGAGAACTGAACCGCGCCCTCTACGCTGACGAGACGGGGGAATTGTTCCCCGACGTCTGGAGCCTGCGTCCCGGGTTCGTGGCGGAGGTGCTCAACGGACACCATGAATGGTGCGACGACGTCACAACGGCGGAAATCCGCGAGGACTGCCCATCCCGACTGGAACTGGCCTTGCGAACGGCCCTGGACAACCTGGGCCGGCACCACGGCGGGGGCTATCCACAATGGCGCTGGGGGGCCGCCCACATGGCGCGCTTCCACCATCCCCTTCTGGCCGCCTATGGAATTGGAAGGTTGGAGACACCCACCGACGGAGGCGACGACACGGTCAACCGCGGCACCAGCCGCATCGCCACGGAATCCCGCCCCTTCGACCATGTCCATGGCGCGGGACTGAGAGCCATCTACGATCTCGCCGATCTCGACCGGGCACGATTCATGATCGCCACCGGCCAGTCGGGAAACCCGCTGTCCCGCCATTTCGACGATCTTCTGCCGGAATGGCGGGATGGCCGCTACCTGCGCCTTGGATTGACTTGGGGCGACCTGGAACGTAACGGCCAGGGGCGCCTGACCCTGACCCCTTAAGCGTTCAGGCTTCTGGCCAGTTCGTCGAGCAATTCAAGGACTTCGTGGGAAGCGCTGTTCATCTTCCCCACATCCGCGACGGCCTTGTCCATGTCGCCCTTGGCCATCGCCCGCAGAACTTCCTTGCCATAGCGGTGGACGCGATCATGCGGGTCCTCCATGCGGCGGAAGGCGGATTGGTCCTTGATGCGGGAGTCGGTAACCGAATAATACCACTTGCCCAGGCGACAGCCGTGGTGATCGGCCACGTCGTCGGCTCTCAACGACTTGCGGCCGATGACCACGTCCATGATGTTCTTCTTGAAGGTGACGTGATCGGCCTTGGCCACGTGGACCACCTTGTAGAGGATGTCGCGTTGGACCACGGCATTGACGCGCTCGGCGATGACGCTGCTGGCCTTATCCATCGCGTCGGCCACGTGGACGATCTCGTTGGCGTTGTGGTTCGCCATGTCGGCGATCATCGACACGCCCTGGGCCACCTCCGAGGAGGCCTCGCTTTGCTGCGACAGGATGGACGCGATGTCCTGCATCTTCGACGTCACGCCGGTGATCTGGTTGCCGATGGCGCGCATGCCGTCTCCGGTGGCGACGATGACCTCCTCGCCCTCCGCCACGGCTTTGGCGCCCTGTTCCATGGATTTGACGATGGTCGCCATCTCGGTGCGCAGGCGTTCGATGCGGTTGCGGATGTCGTCGGTGGCCTTGGCGGTCTGGTTGGCCAGATTCTTGACCTCGCCCGCAACCACGGCAAAGCCTTTGCCGGCCTCGCCGGCCCGGGCCGCCTCGATGGTGGCGTTCAGGGCTAGAAGGTTGGTCTGCTTGGCGATGGCCTCGATGGAATCGACGATTTCGCCGATCTGCGCCGAAGCCTCGGCCAAACTATTGACCTTGGCTGCGGCATCTTCGACGGCGCGGGCGATGTTGCGCATGGTGGAAACCGCCTTTTCGGCCGCCTGCATGCCCTGACGGGCACTGACCTCGACGCCGTTGGCATCATGGGCAGCGGCATCCGATGTAGTGGCGATGTCCTTGACCGAGGCAACCATTTCTTCGGCGGCGGCGGCGATGGCTTGGGCGCGGTTGTTGACCTCCGCCACCGCACGGGTCATCTCGGCGATGGAGATCATCGCCTCGCCGCATTCGATGGAAACCTGAACGTTGCCCTTCAGCGTGTCGCGATCATGCCGCTCCAAGCCTTCCGCCAGTTTGCGGATCGAGGCGGGAACCTGGACCTGACCGTCCCGGATCTTGCCATAGTCGCCGCTCGCCAGAATTCCGAGGAGCTCCTCGCTGCAGCCGTTGTCCTGTTCACCCATGCCACTCTCCCTCTCGAACGGTTTTTTTCTCACTAGCAGATTTAGCGCCGGATTCCTAATCCAGAAAGATTAGGATTTCATTATGGCTATCGCCGGTTGATTTCGATCACATCCGCCAGATGTGAAGCCGGGTCCGCCGACGGTCTTCGACCTCGACGATGCGGTCGGCGGGATGGCCGGGGACCTCGAAGGAATTGCTGACCAGAAGGCTGCCCGGCCGCATTTCCGCCTTGGCCTTGGCGAACAGGCGAGGCATGGGTTCCGGCGACAGGAAGCAATAGACCAGATCGTAGCGCGACAGATCCTCGCCCCAGAAATCCCCCCAGCGCAACTCGACATCGCGCCGCCCGGCGAGCCATCGGCGGAGGTGTGCCAAGCCGAAGGGAACCGGCGCCGATTCGATGCCGACGTAGTGCCCGCCGGGCCGCCGGGAGGCCAGATCAAGAAGTGTGCCGCCTAAACCGCTGCCCAGGTCGAGAACCGAAAAGCCGGCATGGTCGGGCAAAATGCCCGCAAGGGCTGCCCAGGTCCGGCGGTTGGTCAGGTAGAGGGGAACCCGCTCGCCGACGCTGTTCCCGTTGACCAGCAGCAATCCCACGAAGGCGCCGGCGAACAGCCAGGGCGGCAGGTCCAAGGACTGAACCAGAGGGATCAACGGCGGCAGCGATAGATTGAGGGGAATCCACCACCGCGCCAAACCGATCCGGGTACCGATGAGCGCCGCGACCGCTCCCTGCCCCGCCAGGATGGCGGCCAACGGACCGTCGATCCCCAGGATTGCCGTCGCACCGAACGCAACCGCCGCTCCGGCCGCCTGCGCCAGGACGGCCCGGATCAGCGGAATCGTCGGTCGTTCAGAGTGTTGGACCAAGATGGCGGTAGTCTCCGCGGAAGTACAAGAGGGGCTCCCCGGCGCCCTCGTTCACCGCCAACCGTTCCACCCGGCCGACCAGAATGTCGTGATCGCCGCCGGGATGCGTGGCCTCGCGACGGCATTCGATCCGGGCCAGGCAACCGCGCAAGAGCGGGACCTCGCCCAAGCCCCCATCGACGTCCAATCCCAGGAACTTGTCCGCGGCCTTGCCGGCGAACCGGTCGGACAGGCCTTGCTGGTCTCTGGCCAGGACATTGACCGCGAATCGTTCGCCCTCGACGAGGGCCGGATGGCTTGCGGACTCCCGCCCCAGGCAGAACAAGACCAGCGGCGGATCGAGAGAAACCGAAGAAAAGGCATTGACGGTCACGCCAATCGGCCGCCCCTCGCGATCCCGCCCCGTAACGACGGCAATTCCTGTAGCGAACTGTCCGAGTGCCTGCCTAAATGCCTTGGCATCGATGCTCATGTCGAGAATCCCTGGAATGACGGCGGTAATTGAATTAGATAGGGAAGTGTGAACCGATCGGGCAATGGGTATCGGTTTTCGTCGTCTTCTTTCGGCCAAGGGCACCGGGTAGGATGCCGCAGGCAGTAGGGCCTTATACCGCGCCGCCAGGCGGAGTGGAAGAACCGGAAGCCGGCGGATAGCAAAAGGCTGGGGCAGGACTCTTCGGGAGTACCGGATGTTTTTCATTATTGGCGCGTTGGTGGTTATTGGCAGCGTGATCGGCGGCTATATGGCTTCCGGTGGCCATCTTTCCGTGCTTTGGCAGCCCTTCGAATTCCTCATCATCTTCGGTGCCGGCATCGGCGCCACGATCATCGGCAATCCGGCGACAGTACTCAGCGGCATCGCCAAGAACTTCTCCAAGGTTCTCGGCGGACCGAAGTACAAGAAGGACGCCTACCTGGAGCTGCTGGGGGTCCTCTATGCGGTGTTCAAGCTGGCCAAGACCAAGGGCGATCTGGCGCTGGAAAGCCATGTGGAAAAGCCGGATGAGAGTCCGCTGTTCAGCAACTACCCGAAGTTTTCCTCCGACCATCACTCGGTGGAATTCCTTTGCGACTATCTTCGCCTGCTGACGCTGGGGACGAACAATCCCCACGAGGTCGAGGCGATCATGGACGAGGAACTGGAGATACACCACAAGGAACTCAGCGACGTTGGAGCCGCCGTCCTGACTCTTGCCGATGCCTTTCCCGCGCTGGGTATCGTTGCCGCCGTGCTGGGCGTCATCCATACCATGGGCTCGATCACCGAACCCCCGGAAGTGCTGGGCCACTTGATCGGCGGCGCCCTGGTCGGAACTTTCAGCGGCATCCTGATCTCGTACGGATTCGTGGCTCCCATCGGGCGCAACCTGGAAGCCGTGTTCAACGCCGACCACCACTACATGAAATGCATCAAGGCGGCGGTGATCGCCCATATGCAGGGCTATGCGCCGCAGGTCTCGGTGGAATTCGCGCGCAAGACCCTGAGTTCGAACGTACGTCCGACCTTCGCCGAGGTCGAGGAGATGGTCTCCAGCCTGCCTGCGGCGTCGTGACGGCGAGGGCCTGATGGCGGATAAGGGCGGCGGCGGCGGCGCGACGATCATCATCAAGAAGAAGAAGGGCGGCCACGGGGCCGCCCATGGTGGTGCCTGGAAAATCGCCTACGCCGACTTCGTCACCGCCATGATGGCCTTCTTCCTGCTGTTGTGGCTGCTGAACGCGGTTACCCAGGAACAGCTGGAAGGCATCTCCAACTACTTTGCCCCGGTGGCGCCCTCAAAATCCCAAAGCGGCAGCGGCGATATCGGCGGCGGCAAGGTGGCCGGCGAACAGGGTGCATTGGAAACCGTCGCCTCGCGCCCCAAGGTGACCATGGATCTGCCCCCGCCGAAGGCCGGCCAAGGCTCTTCGGAACAGACCGACCAAGCTCCTGAGAACGTCTCCAAGGAACAGGCCGAGGAGATCCTGAAGAAGAAGGAGGAGGAGCAGTTCCAGGACGCCGAAAAGACACTACGGGACGCCATCGACAGCCAGCCCAATCTCAAACAACTCGCCAAAAGCCTGCTGATCGACAATACCGCCGAGGGCCTGCGCATCCAGATCGTCGATCAGGAAGGCTTGGCCATGTTCCCTCGTGGCGGCGCCGAACTGTATCTGCACACCAAGAAAGTACTTGAACTGGTCGCCAAGGTGATCCAGGCCATGCCGCAAAAGATCGCCGTTTCCGGCCATACCGACGCTACGAAGTACGCCCCCGACGCGGCCTATACGAACTGGGAGCTTTCGGCAGACCGCGCCAATGCCGCCCGCCGCTACCTGGTTCACCTGGGGATCGGGGACGATCGTCTGAGCCGGGTGGTCGGCAAGGCCGAGTCCGATCCCCTGCGTCCGGAAGACCCTGGCCATCCCAGCAATCGGCGCTTGTCCATCGTACTGATGCGAGGGTCCGGCCCCCAAGGGGCTGCCGCAAAACCGAAGCCCGAGGTCCTGCCTGGCCTGCAAAAGGCCCGCGAAGCCACGGGAGGCGTGGCGCAGCCGCCGCCTTCGACACCCCTTCCCCAGCCGCCGGCCCCCGCCCTTCCGCCGGCCACATTCTCTCCCGGTGATTCCAACTCCGGAGCGGGCGGCGCGACCCAGCAGATCATCATTCCGTTGAAACCGGCGGGCCGCTGAGCCAAGATAGGATTCATGAAGCACGAACCGCTCCAGCGCACTCGGTTCTTTTTCGTTACGACGCCCCTGCCCTGCCCCTATTTTCCCGACCGTCTCGAACGTCGGGTGGTCACCGAGTTGACCGGGCGCGAAGCGGGGCGGTTCCACGATCTTCTCTCCCTTGCCGGATTCCGCCGCAGCCATGGGGTGGCCTATGTCCCCGCCTGTCCTGGTTGTTCTGCCTGCATTCCGGTGCGGATCGTGGCGGACCGGTTCGCCATGTCCCGGACGTGGCGGCGCGTGCACAACGCCAACGCGGACGTGACGGCGGCCTTCATGTCGGCGACCGCCACCGACGAACAGTTTTCCCTGTTCGCCAGCTACCAGAAGACCCGCCACGGCGACGGTGACATGAACCGCATGGACATGGCCGACTACCGGGCCCTGATCGAGGACACCCCGATCAACACCCGGGTCGCCGAATTCCGCGATGCCGACGGCCGCCTGATCGCCGCCTGCCTGACCGACCTTCTCGAAGACGGCCTTTCCGCCGTCTACAGCTTCTTCGATCCCGATCCGGCCCTGGATCGGCACAGTCTGGGCAGCTACATGATTCTTTGGCTGGTGGAACAGGCGCGATCCATTGGCCTGCCGTACGTCTATCTGGGATTCTGGATCAAGGACTGCCGCAAGATGTCGTATAAAAGTCGTTTCCGGCCCGTCGAGCATCTGACGCCCGAGGGCTGGCGCCTGCTGGGCCCCGATTCGCCGTCCCTCTGAGGACGAGGCTCGCGGAGGAATGGAGACCGGTTCGTGAAAGCGTTGCTCGCCGTCAGCCGCTGGATCGATATTCTGAACGAACGGGTCGGCCATGGAGCCTACTGGCTCGTGTTGGTCATGGTTCTGATCAGCGCCGGCAACGCCACCATCCGCTATTCCCTGAACATGAGTTCCAATGCATGGCTGGAAGTGCAGTGGTACCTGTTCGCCGCCGTCTACCTGCTTTGTGCCGGCTATACCCTGCTGCGTAACGAGCATATCCGCATCGACGTGGTGGCCGGGCGCTTTCCCCGCCGGGTCCAGCTCTGGATCGACGTGGTGGGCACCTTGCTGTTTCTCTTCCCCATGGCGGCCATCATCGCCGTGCTGTCCTGGCCCATGTTCACGGAATCCTTCACCGGGGCGGAAATGTCGGGCGATGCCGGCGGCTTGGTGCGCTGGCCGGTGAAGCTGCTGATTCCGGTCGGATTTTCCCTGCTTCTCCTGCAGGGCCTGTCGGAATTGATCAAGAAAGTCGCCATCCTGGCCGGCCGCCTGCCCGATCCGGGCACCCAGGGCGGCCACGGCAACCTGCTGGCCGAGAAGGAATGAGCCGGTGGTGGACCTGATCGTCGCCAACATGGCTCCCTTGATGTTCTCCTCCTTGGTGGTGTTTCTGCTGCTCGGCTATCCGGTGGCTTTCGCCCTTTCGGCCATCGGCATCGGCTTCGCCGTCTTGGGCATCGAGTTGGGCCTGTTCAAGCCGGAACTGCTCCAGGCTCTGCCGCAGCGGGTGTTCGGCATCATGCGCAACGACACCCTGCTGGCCATTCCGTTCTTCACCTTCATGGGCCTGATCCTGGAACGCAGCGGCATGGCCGAAGACTTGCTGGACACCGTGGGGCAGTTGTTCGGCCCAGTGCGCGGCGGCCTGGCCTTCGCCGCGGTCTTCGTCGGCGCCCTTCTGGCCGCCACCACGGGTGTGGTCGCCGCCTCGGTGATTTCCATGGGCCTGATCTCCCTGCCCATCATGCTCCGCTACGGCTACGACCGCCGATTGGCCACCGGGGTGATCGCCGCATCGGGCACGCTGGCCCAGATCATACCGCCCAGCCTGGTGCTCATCATCATGGCCGACCAGTTGGGCAAGTCGGTCGGCGACATGTACAAGGGGGCCATGATTCCCGGCCTGACCCTGGCCGGTCTCTATGCCGGCTATGTCCTGATCATCAGCCTGGTGCGGCCGAACGCCGCCCCCGCCCTGCCGCGCGAGGCCCGCAGCTTGCACGGGATGAAGCTGCTGGCCCGGGTGGTGTTTTCGCTGATGCCACCCCTGGTTCTGATCTTCCTGGTACTGGGCACCATCTTCATCGGCGTCGCCACCCCGACCGAGGGCGGCGCCATGGGCGCCACCGGCGCGCTGATCCTGGCGCTGGCCAAGCGGAAGCTCAACTTGTCCCTGTTGCGCCAAGCCCTGGACGCCACGGCCAAGCTGTCGACCTTCGTCATCTTCATCCTGGTGGGGTCCACGGTCTTCACCCTGGTGTTCCGCGGCGTCGACGGCGATCTGTGGGTCGAGCATCTGCTGACCGCCCTGCCCGGCGGTCCGCTCGGCTTCCTCGTTTTCGTCAACGCCTTGATGTTCATCCTGGCCTTCTTCCTCGACTTCTTCGAGTTGGCCTTCATCCTGGTGCCCTTGCTGGGGCCGGTGGCCGAGAAGCTGGGAATCGACCTGATCTGGTTCGGCGTCCTGCTGGGCGTCAACCTGCAGACGTCGTTCCTGCACCCCCCCTTCGGCTTCGCCCTATTCTACCTGCGAAGCGTGGCACCGCGCAGCGACTACCTGGACAAGGTGACCGGCCGCCTGATGCCCAAGGTCACCACGGGGGATATCTATTGGGGCGCGGTACCCTTCGTCGTCATCCAGGTCATCATGGTGGTGATCGTGATCGCCTTCCCCGACCTGGTGACCGGCGGGCTGGACGGCGACCGCAGGGTCGATCCCAGCCAGATCCGCATCGAAGTCCCCCACGAGGACTATGGACCGGTCGAGCCCTTCGCTTCCGAGCCCCCTTCCTCTCCCGCCAAGTAATACCGGCCGGCACAACGAAAAGGCCGCCGCAGGGAAACCCGCGGCGGCCCTTCCGGATCGAGGAAGCTACTTCTTCGGCAGCCCGTAGAGGGTGAACTGGTCGTAGGTGGACTCGGCCACCCGCCACCACTGGCGCTCTTCGTCCAGGAAGCCTTTCCACTGCTCGTAAACCTTGGCGAACTTCGGATTGGCCTTGGATGTCTCGGCATAGACCTCCTGGGTCATGTTGTAGGCCGCCGTCATGATCTCCTTGGAGAAGGGCCGGAACTGCGTGCCGGCCGCGATCAGGCGCTTCACCGCCTGCGGGTTCTGCACGTCGTAGCGCGCCTGCATGTCCTGGTTGGCTTCCGCACAGGCGGATTCCAGGATCGCCTGGTAGGCCTTGGGCAAGGCATTGAAGGCCGCCTCGTTGGCGTAGAAGGACAAGGTCGTGCTGCCTTCCCACCAGCCGGGGTAGTAGTAGTATTTGGCCACCTTGTAGAAGGCGAGCTTCTCGTCGTCGTAGGGGCCGACCCACTCGGCGGCGTCGATGGTGCCCTTTTCCAGGGCTGGATAAATGTCGCCGCCTGCCAACTGCTGGGGTACCAGCCCCAGGCGTTCCAGCACCTTGCCGGCAAAGCCGCCGATCCGCATCTTGAGCCCCTTGAGGTCATCCACCGCCTTGATTTCCTTGCGGAACCAGCCGCCCATCTGGGTGCCGGTGTTGCCCGCCGGGAAGTTGACGATGTTGTAGGCCTTGAAGAACTCGCGCAGCAGCTCCATCCCGCCGCCATGGATGAACCAGGCATTGTGCTGGCGGGCGTTCAGGCCGAAGGGCACCGCGGCATCGAAGGCGAATGTCGGGTCCTTGCCGAAGTAGTAGTAGCTGGCGCTGTGGCCGCATTCCACGGTGCCGTTCTGCACGGCATCCAGCACCTGCAGGCCGGGCACGATCTCGCCCGCCGCGAACAGGCGGATCTGGAACTTGCCGTCGGTGGCGGCCGCCACCCGCTTGGAGATGGTGTCGGCCCCGCCGTAGATCGTATCCAGGCTCTTGGGGAAGCTGGAGGCGCAACGCCATTTGACCTCGGGCATGCTCTGGGCGATGGCCGGAGCCGCCACGGCCGAAGCCGCCACGCCAAGCCCCGCCGTCTTCAGGAATTCGCGACGTTTCATCGAGGTATCCCTTTCTCCCTGTTGGTCAAGTTCCGAAAAAGAACACCCCCTATTTTACATGATCGCCCACCGCCCGTAATCAAGTGGTTGAACTATTTCCTGACGGGATTGCGCAATACGAAGTCGTCGAAGTTGAATTCGGCGGCCTTGAACCAGAGATGCACGTCGTCGCGGAAGGCCCGCCAGGGCCCGTAGACCTTGGCAAACCGGGGATTGCGGGCGGCGATCTCGTCATACAGCCGGAAGGCGATGGCCTGGGCCTGCTGCATTACCGGACGCGGGAAGGCACGCAATTCCGCCCCCGCCCCTACCAGGCGCTTGAGGGAGGCGATATTGAGGACGTCGTACTTGGCCTGCATGTCGAGGTTGGCCTCGGCGCAGGCGACCTCGAAGGCGGATTGGTAAAGCTTCGGCAGGGCGTTCCACTGGTCCAGGTTGACGTAGAGCGACACCGTGGGCCCGCCCTCCCAGAATCCGGGGTAGTAGTAGTATTTCGCCACCTTGTGGAATCCCAGCTTCTCATCGTCGTAGGGGCCGACCCACTCGGCGGCATCCAGCGCTCCCTTTTCCAGGGCCGGATAGATATCGGGGCCGGCCAGTTGCTGCGGCACCGCGCCCATTTCCTGCAACACCCGCCCGGCCATGCCGGCGATGCGCATCTTGAGGCCTTTCAGGTCCTCGGGCGTCTTGATCTCCTTGCGGAACCAGCCGCCCATCTGGGCACCGGTATTCCCGGCCGGGAAGTTGATGACGTTGTAGCCCTTGTAGAAGTCACGCAGCAGCTCCAACCCGCCGCCGTGGTAGAGCCAGGCGTTCTGCTGGCGGGCGTTGAGACCGAATGGCAGCGCGGTCTCGAAAGCGAAGGTCTCGTCCATGCCCACGTAATAGTAGGAAACCGACTGGCCGCATTCCACGGTGCCGTCCCTCACGGCATCGAAGACCTGAAGGCCGGGCACCAGTTCCCCGGCGGCGAAATGGCGGATCTGGAACTTGCCGTCCGTCAATTCGGCTACCCGGCGCGCCACCAGGGTCCCGGAGCCGAACAGGGTATCGAGGCTCTTGGGATAGCTGGACGGCATGCGCCACTTGATTTCGGGCTGGCCCTGGGCAAGCGCCGGCCCGGCAATGGTGGCGGTGGCAGCCCCGATGCCCGCGGTCTGTAGGAACTTGCGACGGTCCATGGCTTGGTCCTTCCGTGATCGGCTTGCCGGCATGGTAGCGCATCCGGAGGCCGAACGTCGACTTGCATCCCGTCCACGAAATGATATGTTATAACATAATAGGTTCAAGGAGGGTGCAACATGCGGCGACGGGCATACCTGACGATGGCACTGATCCTTTGCGGACCCGAGGCCTGGGCGGGCGATGTCCCGACGGTGGTGGCGTCCATCGCGCCGGTGCATTCCCTGGTCGCGGCGGTGATGGAAGGCGTCGGGATGCCAATCCAACTGGTGCGCGGCAGCGGGTCGCCCCACACCTATAATCTAAAGCCGTCGGATGCCTCGTCCCTGGACAAGGCGAAATTGGTCTTCCTGATCGACGAGAGCCTGGAGAGCTTTCTCCGCAAGCCGCTGAAGGCTCTGGCCGGCAAGGCCCGGGTGGTGCGCCTTGCCAAGGCGCCCGGCGTCCGCCGCCTCGATGCCCGCGAAGGCGGCTCCTGGGATGGCGACGAACACGAGCACGTCCATGCCGCCTTCGATCCCCATGTCTGGCTGGACCCGGCCAACGCCATCGCCATGACCGATGCCGTCGCAGCCGGGCTCGCCCAGGCCGATCCGGCCAATGCCTTCGCCTACGAGGCCAACCGGACCAAGGCCATCGAGCGTTTGCGCGCCCTGGACGAGTCCCTCAAGACCCGCCTGGCCCCGGTGGCGGGAAGGCCCTTCGTGGTCTACCACGATGCGTACCAGTACCTGGAATCCCGCTACGGACTGAAGGCGGTTGGTTCCGTGACCGTGTCGCCGGAGCGCAAGCCGGGCGCCAAGCGCCTGAGCACCCTGCGGGACAAGATCAAGACCCTGAAGGCTGCTTGCCTGTTCTCGGAACCCCAGTTCGATCCCAAGCTGGGCGAGGTCCTGGCGGAAGGCACCGGTGCCCGCCTGGGCCAGCTCGATCCTTTGGGCGCCGCTCTCGAAGCGGGTCCCGGTCTTTATCCGAAGCTGATGGAAGGCTTGGCCGGGGCTATCGGCGACTGCCTGCAATGATTTCCGCCGCCACGGCTTCGCAAGCGGCGGCGACGGACGGCGAAAGGTCCTCGCCGAAGGAAAAGCACCTGCCCTCGATGCCGTAGACGGTCATGGAAGCGGGCAGACGGCCCAAGGCACGGGCCGTCTCGATGGCTTCCGCAACGCCGAACTGATGGGTGGAATAATGAAAGAAGCCCGCCGGCAGAGGCTTCCTCGCCGCCTCGAAGCGGTACACCGTGCCGGGCTTCGCCCCCGATTTGGCGGCATCGATAACCACCACATCGCTCGCCCCCGCCCAGGATTCGATTAGTTCCGCTCCCTCGCCCGCCAGTTCCATCGCCTCGATTCCTTGGGCAAGCAGCAGGTCGACCACCCGGGGCCCCGCTCCGTCGTCGCTGCGGAATCGGTTGCCGACACCGACGATCAAGAGGCCGCTCATTCCTGGCGCTCCTTCTCGATCTTGCGCCAGCGGGCCACGTTGCGGTTGTGCTCGTCCAGGCTGCGAGCGAAGACGTGCCCGCCCGTCCCGTCGGCGACGAAGTACAATTCCTCGGTGGCCGACGGCCGGAGCACCGCGGCAATGGCGTCGCGCCCCGGATTGCAGATCGGCCCCGGCGGCAGCCCATCGATCGCGTAGGTATTGTACGGCGTCGGCTGCTTCAGGTCGGCGCGGCTTATCTGCCGGTCCATGGGCCCCGCTCCGTTGTTCACACCGTAGATCACCGTGGGGTCCGATTGCAGCTTCATGCCTTTCCGCAGCCGGTTGACGAAAACGCCCGCGATGCGCGGACGCTCCGCCGCCAGGCCAGTTTCCTTTTCCACGATGGATGCCAGGATCAGGGCCTCCTGCGGGGTCTTGAAGGGCAGGTCCGATGCCCGGTTGGCCCAAAGTTCGGCCAGAGTCTTGTCCATGGCGTCCTTCATGCGGCGCAGGATCTCGGCCCGTTCGTCGCCGTAGGAGAAATGGTAGGTCTCGGGCAGCAAAGTCCCTTCCCCCGGCGAGACTGCGAGGGCTCCTTCCAGGCCTTCCGCCGCGTTGACGTGGCCGAGAACCTGATGGGTGGTGAGTCCTTCGGCCACCGTCAGGCGGCGCACCACGGTCTTGCCGGATTCCAGTATCCATGCCGCGTCGCGGGGGCTGATGCGGGCGGGAAACTGGTACTCGCCCGCCTTCAGGCGATGGCCGAGCTTGAGGGCCCGCACACCCAGCTTGAAGATATCGGCATTGTCGATGACTCCGTGGCGCATCAAGGTCTCGCCGACGCCGATCAGGCCGGCCCCCTTGGGAACCACCACGACGCGTGGCATGTCCAGGGGCCCGGGCGCGATGAAGCGGGAATAGACCCAGCCGACCGCCGCCAGTCCCGCCAGGGCCAGAACCAGCAGAACGAACAGAAACCGGAGCGCCAGCCGCCCGGCGCCGACGCCCTGCTCGCCGACCACCGGATCAGACCGCCTTGACGATCAGCGAGGCGTTGGTGCCGCCGAAGCCGAACGAATTGGACAGGGCGGCCCGGATGGTCCGCTTCTTCGCCACATGGGGCACCAGGTCGATGTCGCAGCCGTCGGAAGGATTGTCCAGGTTGAGGGTCGGCGGCGCCACCTGGTCGCGGATGGCGAGGATGGAGAAGATGGCTTCCACCGCGCCCGCCGCCCCCAGCAGATGGCCGATGGAGGACTTGGTGGAGGACATGGAAAGCTTGTAGGCATGGTCACCGAACAGGCGCTTGATGGCCCCCAACTCGATTTCGTCGCCCAACGGGGTCGAAGTGCCGTGGGCGTTGATGTAGTCGATGTCTTCCGGCTTCATGCCGGCGCGCTTGAGCGCCATGGTCATGCAACGGAAGGCGCCGTCGCCGGTCTCGGAAGGCGCGGTGATGTGATAGGCATCGCCCGACATGCCGTAGCCCACCACCTCGGCGTAGATCTTGGCGCCACGCTTCTTGGCGTGCTCGTATTCCTCCAGCACCACCACCCCGGCGCCCTCGCCCATGACGAAGCCGTCGCGATCCTTGTCCCAGGGGCGCGAGCCCTTGCTGGGCGTATCGTTGAAGTTGGTGCTGAGGGCGCGGGCCTGGGCGAATCCCGCCATGCCGACCCGGCAGCAGGCGGCCTCCGCTCCCCCCGCCACCATCACGTCGGCATCGTCCAGCATAATCATGCGGGCCGCGTCGCCGATGGCATGCGCGCCGGTCGAACAGGCGGTCACCACCGCGTGGTTGGGGCCCTTGAAGCCGTACTTGATGGAAACATGGCCCGACACCAGGTTAATCAGGCTGGCCGGGATGAAGAAGGGGCTGAGGCGCCGCACGCCCTCGGTGTTGACGGTCAGCGACCCCTTCTCGATCTCGGGCAGGCCGCCGATGCCGGAGCCGATCAGCACGCCGGAGCGCCACTGGTCCTCGTCGACCGTGGGCTTCCAGCCCGAATCCTCGACCGCCTGCTGGGCGGCGGCCAAGCCGTAGACGATGAAGCGGTCCATGCGGCGCCGGTCCTTGGGCGACACCCAGTCGTCAGCATGGAACAGGCCTTCCGCCGTCGGTCCTTCGGCCACCGTGCCGGCGATCTTGGCCGGGATGTCGGAAACGTCGAAATGGGCGATCGGCCTGATGCCCGACTGGGATTCCAGCACCCGCTTCCATGTGGGTTCGACGCCGCAGCCAAGGGGCGTCACGAGACCGAGACCGGTGACCACAACTCTCCGCATGATACCTCGCGCATCTTTTCCAGGTGGCTTAACGCAGGGGGGACGGCAGCCGCCCGGCCGCCGTCCCCCAATTCATCCCAGCGACCGGAACGCGATCAGGAAGCGTGCTTGCTGATGTAGTCGATCGCATCCTTGATGGTCAGGATCTTTTCGGCGGCGTCGTCCGGGATCTCGCAACCGAACTCTTCCTCGAAGGCCATGACCAGCTCCACGGTATCCAGGCTGTCGGCGCCCAGATCGTCGATGAAGTTGGCGTTCTCGACGACCTTGGCCTCGTCGACGCCCAGGTGCTCGATGACGATCTTCTTAACGCGCTCGGCGACGTCGCTCATGGTCGGTTTCCTCGATTCGAAGTTTCGTTGCTACAGAATGGCTTAGGCTTCGGCACATAAAGGCCGCACGCGAATTCCGGCCCGTACGTAACATACTTTGGCGGACTTGACCAGCGATGAAACACCCGCCCGATTGCCCTGGAAGTTCGCGCCGGGGCCGCTGGAATTGCTATCGTAAAGTTGCGCATATATTGTCATGCTCTTCCTGGACATGCTTCCGGATTGCCCAGTGCGCAACGACGATCAGCGGATCGGTGACCGGATGAAACGCCTTCCGCCTCTCCGCACAGCCCCACCCTGACGCATTCCGCGGCGACGAATCAACCATCCGTATCATGTTCCTGATATCGGTAGTAGCGGGGACGGCCTCCGAATTCATCCGCAGGCAATCTGCCGAACGGCCGTCCCTCCCTACGCGCAGAATACACGTCTCCGTTGCCGGCGTACACGGCCATGTGGCCGGCCTTGTCGTAGACGACCACGTCGCCGGGCCGGCGCTCGTCGGGCTTGACCTCGCGGAAGGGAATCCTGCCCCCTTCGGCCGCCGCCGGGAAATCGCGGCTGGGAGTGTAGGGATAGGGATGTCCCGCTTCCTTGAAAATCTGGTTGATACTGCTGGAATGCCCCCTGGAATGAGACAGTAAAAAAAGGGACAGTTCTCTAAGGGAGAGGACTGATGCCTGACGTCACAAATCATACTGATTTCTTCTAGGCGGGACGGAACCCGCGCTGAGCAGGCGGCGAATACGTATTGTGTCCCCCGATTTCCGCGCACAGCCCTTGCCCGTCGCCAGGCACGCAAGCATAATTCTCCCATGCATTTACGGCGAGCGGTTCTTGTTTCTCTCCTTCTTTCCGGATTTCTGGCCGGAGGCCAAGTGCGGGCTGCCGGGCCGTCGTCCAAGGATTTCAAGCCCGACCCGCCGGACAAGTGGCATGTGGTTTCCTGGGACCCCGCCATCACGACCAGCCGGTGCATTGGCAATCCCGTTACGCCGAGGTGCGCCTTGGAGACGTTTTTTGCCTGTAGTGTCCGCCTTGAACTTGCTCTCTGCCGGTTGGTACTGCCAGAAAACGAAGACTTCCAACTGGCGGGGCGGGCGCGGCTGAAGAACGTATCGTCATCGTCGTCTTCTCCCAAGCCCAAGCCGCCGTTCCCGTTGTTATCCACGTCGTCGCTCCAGAAAAGACTCATGACACATACTCC